>JBDUBZ010000207.1:0-7327 GCA_040003745.1 Terriglobia bacterium | reverse complement strand
AGCGCCCTTTAACAATCCGGGAGCAGTCGCTAAACTTCTCGGCAGCTCCTCGAATATCAAGAACAATTGACTTAGGCCGCCAGACCCTCGGGCTGCAACCACCGGGTCGACCGCCGCGCAGTACTACTACGCGTCAAGAGGGAAATGATTTGGGTTTTGGCGCATAGGGTACAGGGAGATCACCTTCAATTGAGTCGTTGCAGACGAGTTCAACGTTCGCAACCCCCGCCCCCTCCGCCTCCGCCGGCCTGCCGCTGCAGCGACATTTGGTGAGGACCAACAGCTTCCATCCGGCGGCTCTGGCCTGTGGTGCCGGTCAACGGCTTCCATTGCTCAACCGGGCGGGGCTGCCGCGCAAGCGCTTCGCCCACAAGAGCGATCGCAGGCTCAAGGATCCGTCGCGCATTGACGTTGGTGCCTGCGATCAGCCGCTCAAAATCGAGCGAGCCCTTCCAAGCACCCCCCTATGAGTGAAGCCCCGACCTATGAGTGAAGCATCCGTTGTTGGGTCGTCCCACGGTCCCGGCTCATCAGGACCCGGAGCAAATGCTGGTGGATTGGGTCCGGGTGTCACAGAAACAGTAGGTTGAAGCCCGCCACGGAAGTTTTCGGCTGGCAAACTATTTGAAAAATCGGCGCCGCGAAGATTTGGGATGAAGCGATGATGGACGGGGGTAGGCCTAATAAAACGCAGCCGAAGTGCAATGGTTGGCGGGGACGACGGGGTTCGAACCCGAAAAGACTGGTTCCGATGGGTGACACCCTGTGCCAAGTGGTTGATTTTACTGCCAGCCAGTTTCGCAAATGATAGGCCGTGACATCGTGGTTTTGTGGGGGTCTAGCGCGGGATCGATCAACCTGCTGCGGCAATATTTCCTTCGAGTAGCGCGATATCCTGCCCACATGAAGGTCGAACTGTGGCGGCACCGCCACTGCCGCTACAACCGCGCTCGTTCGTGAGAAAATCAAATCCGAAAGAAGAATGCGCTCGGCCATCCGGAATCGTCTTGACGAACTCAGGTCAAAAGGGGCAAGGCAAGGTCTGCGGGCCGAAAGAAAGTGGCTATGCTGCTGGGCATTCCGCTCCCGCCGGTACCGGACAGCGCGCTGATTCTAGCCGTTGGGGCCGCCCGCAAGCGCTGTACCAGTACCATTTGAGGTCGAGAATGGCGTCACGTTGCATGCCACACCACGTCCGAGAATTATCTTTGGTGCGGGAGATCCATGCGTAGCCTCTTGCAATTGCCAGCCACCGAAAGCCCGGGACTGACGACGCTTCCCGGGCCGGCCCATGGCCCAGCCCATCGTGCGCCGCCGTTTTGGCAAAACAATCCCGGAGCCGAACGGGGAGGAAGCACGCCGTTGGCTGCGATCCACAACACGAAGCCTTCAAAAAGGTCGGCGGAGTAAATGATGGCTGCGGCTCCGAACCACCAGTTCCGGCCCGGCGACGCATCAAGCACGCAGTTGCCGGCCCATCGGGCGCGAAATTTTCGAGGGACGTCGCTTCGCCAGGAAAATGGCTTGGCGGATTTGTCATAAGCCCAGATTTACTTCATCAGTTTGCGGGAAAGATCGGCAACTGAGGTGAAGACGCCGCGGGCGATGACATCGGACAAACTTCAAGAAGCCGTGGGATACAGCATTGCGAAAGGCGGTATTCCGTACTTCCGGCTGTATCATCTCCGCTCGACCTACGCAACCCGGCTCAGTGCCGGAGGAGTGGCCCCTCCCGGGCCCGCGGCGAATGGAACGAGGCCGCGCTCAACAGGTTCTGGCCGAGGAAAAAGAAGCCGCAGGCTGGCCACTCCGCAAGCAAGGCGGACCTCCCGCGCTTCTTTAACTAAACTAGCCCGATCCGGAATAGCCGCCACGCCACGAAACGGTCAGCCCTGGCCTGCTGAGGAGTTCCCCTGGCCATGCTTCGCGCGCCAACTCAGACCGCCCGGCCAACTCCGCGGGGGGCGGGGTTCATTCCACTAGGATCGAATGTGACGCGATCAGGGGGCGACGGTGAATCTCGATTGCGGTCGAGCCCAGCTCCCGCGCCACATCCTTCGCCGCCAGCTCAGACCGCCTGGCCAACTCCGCAGGGGCGGGGTTCATTCCACTAGGATCGAATGTGACGACGATCAGGGGGCGATTGCAGGAACTCCGCCCACTACGGCGCCGACCCAAGTAAAGGTTGCTCCGATCGTAGTCGTTCCGGCGGGGGCCGACGAGGCGCAACTGGTCGTCGGCACTGAGTAGGCCCGCGAGCGCTGCCGCGCCATCGGCAGCAATCTCGGTGATTGCGATCGAGGAGCTAACCGAAACGAGCGCCGCGCCCGCGTTCCCCGCGATTGCATCCGGCGCCCAAGCCGACTCAGACTTCTATCTGCTTCAGGCGATGCCCGCCAGCAAATCCGCGACGCTGATGGAGAGTGTTTGCGCTATCCTCATCAGCGTCTTCAGCGTCAGATTGCGTTCGCCGCGCTCCAGAGAACCCATATACGTCCTATGAAGTTTACAAGCGTCTGCGAACGATTCCTGCGAGTACCCCTTTTCCACCCGAAGACGCCGTATTTTTTCTCCCAGAGTTCGCTATATCTCTTGCACTGACAAGAGTTTGTGGATAAGATGAACAAACGTCCACAGACCATATGTGGACAGACTTCCTGTAGCGTGTGCTCGAAATCGTGCTGGCGGCAAAGAACGACCTTTTCCCATGGCTTTAGCGCGCAGATGGATTCTGCAACTTCTGGTATTCACCTGTCTTGCGCTCGCCCTAAAGTATTGTCGGGACGCGCAGGGACATGAGTGACAAGCAAACGATGAAACCGGGCATAGTCGCATCAGGACATTTTAGTTCTGTTGGTCACAGGCGGGTCTTCTTCAACAAAGCGCTGTAGCGGGGATCGGCCTCAAGGGTCTTCAGCAACGGATCACCTTTCATTTGCGACAGCGCAGTCATGTTCTTCAACAGATCGAAGGCCTTGTCGACCTCTCCCCGGAAAGCGTATACCTCCGCAATTTGATACGTCGCAACTTTTGAAAACTGCCGAATGAGTTCGGCCAGTCTCGCGTCCGACTCTCTCTTCTGCCCCAAAGCATGATATGAAAGCGCGAGTCCGAAAAGCCGCAGAGCGGGATTCTTTTCCTTTTCCATCTCCTCGAGCGCCTCTTTCGGCTGCGACATCGCGAGGTACACCCGGCCGAGAAACGCGTGCGGCGGTTCCATTTCCGGGAATAGTTCCAGCGCCTTCTGGAAAGCGGCCTTCGCATCCTCATACTGCCCGGCATAGTACAGGGAAACGCCCCAATTGTGATAGTTTCCGGGACTAAGTGGATCAACCTGCGTAGCGCGCCGGCCGACCGCAACCGCGTCATCCAGCCGACCCACTATCCTGAACAGCGTCGCGGCATGGCTCATCACTGTTCCGTCTCCGGGTGACAGGGCCAGCGCACGCCTGTAGGATTGCTCGGCACCAGCCCAGTCGGAGTCATGAAACTGGAGGATCCAAGCCAGCGCAGCATGGGCATCCCCCAGATCCGGATCCAGCGCCAGCGCTCTGTTCACTGCAGTCCGAGCCATCCCGTACGCGTCGTCGGGCGGAAGGTATCCGGCACCCGCCTGGCCGCTGCGTGCCTCGGCCAGCCCTACCCACGCTTTGGCATAGGCCGGATCGAGCTTCGTCGCCTGTTCGAAGTAGCCGACTGCCTTCGCTAGGTTTGCCTCCGTTCGGCGTGGAAGGAAATACCGCCCCTGCAAATAGGCGTCGAAGGCCTCAGGGTTTCCGTTCTTTGCCGATTTTCCCCTCGCCTTCTGCTCACGCAACCTTACCTGCAGCGATCCGGTAACGGCACGCGCGATCTCCGTTTCAACGGCGAAGATGTCGTTCAATCCGCGGTCAAACGTGTCGGACCACAGGCGAGAACCGTCCGCTGCCTTGATTAGCTGAACCGTGACCCTCGCCCGGTTCTCCTGTTTGCGCACGCTACCCTCAAGAAGGGTCGAGGCGTTCAGTGCCTTGCCGATTGCCTGGAAGTCACGGGTTTCATTTTTCAGGCCGAAGGAAGATGTCTTTGCCGTCACGCGAAGCCCGGGCGTATTGGCTAACTCGTTCAGAATCTCCTCGGCCAAACCATTCGAAAAATACTCCTGGTCTTTCTGTGGACTCAGGTCTGCGAACGGCAGCACGGCAACCGAAGGCACCGCCGTTGTCGAGATCGCACGCCGATTCAAAATGAAGAACGCGAGTGCCCCGAGTGCGGCTGCGATAGTAAGCGCAGCAATGCCCCCGGCCACAGCACGCGACCGTTTCGAAGGACGCCAATGACGCCGGGTGTTCAGCGGTGAGGCATTCCCGTCAAGGCTGCTCAACAGATCGGCTACCGAGTCAAAACGGTCCGCCCGATCTTTTTCGAGGCATCTGAGAATGGTTCGCTCGACATGTACCGGCAGTTCCGGAGCGAGTTCGTGAGGTGGTTTCGGCTGCACCTGAATTTGCATTAGCGCGAGTGAAACCGGACTATCGGCGCGGAACGGAGAGCAGCCGGTAAACATCTCATAGAGAATCAGCCCCAGTGCGTAGATGTCACTTTGCGGGCCAGGCGGCTTTCCTTCGATTTGTTCCGGCGCCATGTAGGCCGGTGTTCCGATCAGCGATCCGGTGACGGTTGCACCGGGTGCATAGGAGCGGGAAATCCCGAAATCCATCACCTTTGCCTGGCCTCCGGCCGCAAGCATAATGTTTTCGGGTTTGAGGTCACGGTGAACAATCGACGCCCGGTGGGCCTCTGCGACTCCCGCTACCACCTGTCTGGCTATCTCAAGACCGCGGGTTACGTCTAATTTGCCAACGCGCTGCAGCACCGCCCGCAGGCTTTCGCCCTCCACATATTCCATCGAAAGATAAACAACGGGACCCGCGCGATGGAACTCGTACAAGCGCGCGACGCTTGGGTGAGTGATCCGATGCGCGAGAAGTACCTCGTTCTTGAACCGCTCGAGATTTTGTGAATCGGCCGCTATCTCGGGTTTCAGAATCTTGAGGGCCAGCACCTCGCCTGTCTCGCGGTCACGCGCCTTGTAGACAATACCCATTCCGCCGCGGCCCAGTTCGCTAAGGATTTCGTACCGTTCCCGTAGCACAGCCGGGACACGGTCGAGCGAGGAGAGAGCATCGCTGCTTTTTCCGGAGAGAGATCTAACGGGGCTCTCCAGACGGACTCCGGTTTCACCGTCGCTGCTGAGCAGCGACTGCACTTCTCTGAACAGCTCTTGGTCGTGACCGCAGCGCTCCAGAAGCAGGGCGGCGCGCGCCGGCGGATCGCATTCGACCGCGCTCTGGAAAATGTCTTTGACCTCAAGCCAGCGTTCCGCAGTCATTCGCCCGCTGCTACCCCCATCTCCCGCTGAAGCCAAGCTTTAGCCATTCTCCATTCCCGCTTAACGGTCGAAGCGGAAATCCCCAACACTTCCGCTGTTTCGTCTACGTCCAGCCCGGCGAAGAAACGCAGTTCAACAATTTGACCCTGCTGTGGATCCATCTCGCTCAGGCGCCCCAGAACTTCGTCTATAGCCACAACATCCTCTATCCGGTCATCCCCGACGAGGATCTCGGCGTCTAACTCCACCTTGTGTGCGCCTTCACCTCCCCGTTTCTCCGCGTGGCGCTGGCGCGCATAGTCCAGCAAGACCCGCCGCATAGTTTTAGCGGCGATGGCAAAAAAATGCGCGCGGTTCTGCCAGGGGACATCTTGTTCACCCGCGAGGCGCATATACGCTTCGTGCACCACCGCAGTAGCCTGAAGAGTGTGGCCAGGCCGCTCACGCCCCATTTGCGCACCCGCAATTCGGCGCAGCTGATCATATATAAGCGGGATAAGCTGGTTCGCGACCTCGTGGTTACCCGCGCGGAGTTGTCCCAGAAGCTGAGTAACGTCACCACCGGTTTCCGGCATTTCCTGCCTCTTCGCTCGCACAAACCTGCTACACGACTGCGAACTTTGCAGATTTACTACTCTAGTGGATTCTAGCTCACCCCGCCGGAAATCGTCTTGGTGGTTTGACCGCGCGGCGGGTGCCGCCCGGTCCCGAGGCGTCCTTAACAGGTCGCTGAAAAAGCGGGGGTATTCAGCAGGCAGGGTGTCCAAGCGAGCACTTTAGGATGCGCCGAGGGTCCTGCTGCGCCTAATTCGACCCGGGTTGCGTGGTGTGCAGACCGATTCGGCAGGGTTTGGACACACTTCTGCCTGATGCAGCGGCGGCTTGAAGATTGCGCATCCGGATCAGATGGTAAGCGGCTGTCGCGCTGCAGTTTAAGCCCGGAAATTCACGCCTTTGTTTTCAATCATTCTCCTGCTTTTCATCGCTGTCACGGCGCTTAAATCCCAGAATGTTGCACTTGATTAGGCTCTGGCTCAAAGTTGCTGCTCGGCGGAGCCGGGCTCAGGCAAGAGAGGCGAACTCGTAAGTAACTCGACGCCAGCCCGTCCATACACCCGGCGCTTAATAGTCTTCAGGCGATTGACGTGTCCTTCGACTGGGCCATTGCTCCACCGCTCGGTGACCGCCGCTCCTACCGCTCCAATGTCCTTCTCTAACGTATAAACAAAGCGCTGCGACGCATGAATTTAGGTCTTCAAGCTCGCTTCATCCAGCCACGCAGCGCCGCAAGCGTGCCCACCCGGAGAATGGTACGAAAGCTCAAAACCAGTCTGCGCATGACGGCATAGCCGGGACAGAGCTGCTTCAATTGGTCCACGATCTCTCTTTGCCTCAAAGTCAATTCGGAGCCGATTTTACCCAGCAGTGCCGCCGCTACTTGCGGTGAACACTCGCCGTCCTGGCGCAGTGATCGTCTCAGCCATAAGCGGAGTTTGCGCGATAGCGTTGGGGCCTCTGCCGATGGTGACGCCAAGGCGAGAGGAGTGCCGCCAGCCGGGAAAAACAACCGACGTAACCGAGTTCCCGCACTTCCGCAAAAAGAGTTCGACCATGTCGGCAACCCGCTTCCCACCGCTGCCGCAAGTACTCGCGAAGGGTTTCTGGCATACCTGGTCGCGGCTGCATCCGATTCCGTTCCGGCAGGGCGTCAAGGCGCAACCATCGATCCAATCGCCGGCGGTTCTCAAGCCGAGCTCTTTCGCCATTTCGTATGCATCCCATGAACCCCTCTGGCATCTGAAGCCGGAACTGGCCGATATTGGGACAGATGGCAGCGGAATTACGGGGAAGCCTGAGCCCAGCAATGGGGCAGAAGCTCTTCAACCCGCGTGACAGGGTGTTCTCCGATGCGGCAGAGCACATCCCTGAACCAGGCGAAGGGATCGACCTTCACCA
>JBDUBZ010000206.1:0-7356 GCA_040003745.1 Terriglobia bacterium | reverse complement strand
GGGTCAAACTGGACGGCCTGCACCGAATTGACACTCTGCGCCAGCGTCACCATAGCCATCGGCGCCCGTGCCGCGCGCCTCAATGAAATCGAGCCGGCGGTACGCTGGATCGCCATCGCCATATCCAGCTGGTTCGTCTTCCTGTTTCTCGAAATCGTGGAATGGGTGCGCCTCGTCTATCTCGAAGGCCTGGGCCCCGGGACCTCGTTCGGCAGCACGTTTCTCTTGCTCACCGGAACGCACTGGCTCGCCGCCGCACTCTGCGTTGGCTGGTTTACCATGGTCGCGACCGACGTGCGCCGCCGCGATGTCCTGGCTGCCGCCATGTACTCCCACTTCCTGAACTTCTGGTGGATCGTGCTGATCTTCTGTTTGTACTTCGCGAACGCGAATCTGGATGGCATATGACCTGGACAAGCCTGCTCGCACAATGCGTGATGTGTTATCGCACCGCCGCCGCACAACAGGCCGAGCGCTCCCGCGTGCTCAACCATGGAATCCTGCTTCTGCTCCTCGCGCCACTGTTCCTGGCGGGAGTGATCGTGATCCGGGCGAGGGCGTCTTCCACGAAGAAGTCACCTCCTGATCTCCCGGGAGATTGACGAACTTTCAAAAGTCCGGCGGGCTCTCTACCGCACAGGTCACGTCTTCGAATTGCGCAGATCTAAAGCAAACGATAGTGCCCTTTGTATTTCAATCAACATTGCAGCCGGCAATGTTCCGAGCTTTCGTTCCAAACGAATCGTCGCAAGAGAGGCTAGACCCTGCACGTTCGCAAAAGACGCCGCGTTGAGAAATCCGAGCTGGGGAATTGGCACTTCATAACGGCTTTCCCTGTTTTGCGTAGTCAGTGGAACGTAGATTATGAGCGCTCTCGGAGCCTCAGGATCGAATCTTGAAACAATGACCACAGGCCGAATCTTCGCCGCCAGGCCGACATCCGCAAGCCAGGCGTCACCGGGCCGAGGGCTCATCCAGAATGTCCAGAACCTCCTGCTCAATCGCCCGCGAGCGGGCTAAATCGAGGGCATCGTGATCTGCCAGCTCAATGATTTCACTGACGCGTTCCCGAACCTGCTTCGCTGTTTCCGGATTCCATTGACGCAATTTGGTGTCAAGCTTCTCAACAACCGCTTCCATTGAAGTTCGCCGCTATCATTTTAAGCTGGCCGCCGGTGCTGGTTAACAAAAACTTCCGCGAATCCGCAATGGGCAGCCGACCTCAATCGAAAACTAAATCGCGCCCATCCCCTGACGCCCCTCGTAACCAGCGAAGTCGACTGTCCAAAGAGTGTCGAGCTCAGATTACCCGAAGGGTTGACGAAATTCGGGTGGTTCAAAATGTTGCGCGCTTTCAGCGAAAGAATCAGCTGCCGCTCCGACCGTCAGATCGGCGATGTCGTCAGGCAGTGCATCGAGATCCTCCTTCTGCAGAATGATTGCTCCGACGCTGTTCGATGGGTCGGTGTCCAATGCCGCCGCGTACGTTTCGCGAAAGCCCCGCGCCACTGATCCCCACTTCCCATCCACTGCGATCATAAATATTCCGGTTCGCCCGGACCAGTTGTGTCATCGAAGATCATATGCATCACGAATATCTGGTGTTGTTCGCGGTCGTGTTCGCCGAATCGATCGGCCTGCCGGTGCCCGCGGCTCTCGGTCTGATCGTCGCCGGCGGCGCCAGCGCGCATGGAGCCATGCACCCGACGCCAGCCCTGCTCGCCGGTCTGTCGGCCATGCTGCTGGGCGACAACATCATGTTCATGATGGGCCGCTACACCGGGTGGTGGCTTCTAAGCATGCTGTGCCGCGTCTCTCTGAACCCCGAAGCCTGCATTCTGCGCTCGGCCGATTCCTTCTATAAACGCGGACGAATCATGCTGGTCTTCGCCAAATTCCTGCCCGGCATCAATTCCATGGCGCCGCCCCTCGCCGGCAGCATGAACATGCGTGTTGCACAGTTTTTCCCGCTCGATTTCGCCGGCGCCGCCCTTTATGTGGGTGTTTACTTTTTGGCCGGATATGTTTTCAGCGATTTCCTCGCAGCCATTACGCAGGGATATACCGCGGTTGGCGGTTATGTCGGCTGGGTCATTGGCGCATTGTTTGCCCTCTGGCTCGCCAACCGTTTCCGTCTCTGGCTCAAGGCGCGAAAAGGCCTGCCCGTGCCCATGATTTCGCCGCGTCAGGCGGCAGCGAGGGGGGATATCGCGATCTTCGACGTCAGAAGCCACGGCTATTACGATCAGGACACGATGCGGATCAAAGGCTCTTTCCGTCTGGAGCCCAATGCTCTGAGCGAGCAGCTGGGGGTGCTCCCCCGCGACAAAGAGATCGTCCTCTACTGCACCTGCATCAAGGAAGCCACGGCCGTCCGCGTGGCGAGAATGCTGGCCGAAAGAGGCATCCCTTCGGCGGTTCTCGAAGGCGGCCTGACCGCGTGGAAGAAGGCCCTGCTGCCCCTCGAACCCGTCCCCCAATCCGACATCGTGTTGCTTCCCCGATTTTCTTGACGCAATGAGCAATTGTCAACACACAAAAGGATGAAGCCAAACCGCGAAACCCGCTTCGCGGATATCGATGGAGCCTCAGGAGGATGAGGTACGATTATCTAAATTGCCGTAACAGAAGGTCTCATGTTTAAAACATCCACCGCCGGCCGCAATCAGATCAAGGCTTATGAAGCTCTCCGGCTCACCGGCTATCTGCCCACTCCGAAAGACGTTCCCACCATCGGCTGGGGACACACCGGACCCGAAGTCAGTTTGGGAATGGTGATCGATGAGCCTAAAGCCGAGGCTTTTCTCGATCAGGATCTCGCCCCCGTGGAAGCGGCCATCAACAGCATCGTGACGGCCCCGCTCTTACAGGCCCAGTTCGACGCCCTGGTGTCACTAATCTTTAATGTGGGCATACCCGGCTTTAAGAAGTCGCACCTGCTGATCTGCATCAACGCGGGCAATGCGGCGGGAATCGAAGCGAATTGGCTCGACTGGAACCGACAGGGCGGGGTGGTGCTGGCTGGCTTGAAGGCCCGCCGCATCAAAGAGTTTACTCAATTCCGCGGTGCGACCCTGCCGCCGGCCGCCCCAAAATGAAATATCACTGCTACCAAAACAAAAAGACCCCGCAAACCTCGCGGGGTCCTCTTTCGTTTCTGAAACTCTGTTAAGCCAGCGCCTGAACTAAACGGGGCTAACCTGTTCCGCCTGAAGACCTTTCGGCCCCCGCGTCACAACAAACGAGACCTTGCTTCCTTCATCGAGTGAGCGGTAACCGCTGGACTCGATGGCCGAAAAATGCACGAAGACATCTTCGCCCGACTCGCGCTGAATAAATCCAAACCCTTTGGCGGCGTTGAACCACTTCACCGTTCCTGTTTCTTTCATGTGTTTCTCTCTCTAAGCTATTGGAATTTCCCTGCGGGTCATTTTCTTTTCTGAAGAACCACGGTCCGGTTGGCCGTGCGTAAAGTCAGGACTGTGCATCGAACTACGTATAGTGGATCGTGGGAGGTCGGAACAGAGGACTTCGGGGTCAAAAGCTACTTACAAAATAGCACACCCACCGGAAACATTCATATTTTTTTTCGCTCTTCTGGGTTCGGCAGCAGCGCGGTCAGCAGCCCGATCACCGGCAGGAACGCACAAACGCGGTAAACAAAGAAGATACTGGTGGTATCCGCCAGCTTTCCCAGCACGGCCGCTCCGATTCCCGCAATGCCGAAGGCGAAGCCAAAAAATAGCCCCGAGATCGTTCCCACGCGCCCGGGAAGCAGTTCCTGCGCATAAACCAGAATCGCCGAGAACGCCGACGCCAGCACCAGGCCGATAATCACCGTCAGCACCGCCGTCCAGAATAGATTGGCATACGGCAGCACCAGAGTGAACGGCAGCACTCCAAGAATCGACGCCCAGATCACGTACTTGCGCCCAATGCGATCCCCCACCGGGCCCCCGGCAAACGTCCCCGCCGCCACGGCGGCCAGGAACAGGAACAGATAGAGTTGCGCGTCCCGCACCGGCAGGTGGAATTTCGCAATTAGATAAAAGGTGTAATAACTGGTGAGACTGGCGAGATACAAATACTTCGAAAAAATAAGCGCCAGCAGAACCAGAATCGAAACTACCACCCTTCGAAAATCGACCGGCTTGCTGTCTTCCGAGGCCGCCGGATTCCGCTGCTGCCGGCTCTGATTCACCTTGAACCATTTCCCCACGCGGACCATCACCACGATGGCCAGCAGGCCCGCGATCGAAAACCAGGCGACGCTCCCCTGTCCATGTGGCACCACGACGAAAGCCGCGAGCAGGGGACCAACGGCCGACCCCGCATTTCCGCCCACCTGAAAAAGCGATTGCGCCAGTCCATGCTGCCCGCCCGAAGCCAGCCTCGCCACGCGCGAAGATTCCGGATGGAACACCGCGGACCCCACGCCTACCAGTCCGGCGGCTACGAGCAGAATCCCGTATGACCAAGCGGCGGAAAGCAGCAGCAACCCGATCAGTGTGAAACACATTCCAAAGACCAGCGACCACGGCGTCGGCCGCTTATCCGTGTACATCCCCACCAGCGGCTGCAGCAGCGATGCCGTCGACTGGAATGTCAGCGTGATCAGTCCGATCTGCCCGAAATCCAGATGGAATGCGGTCTTCAGCAGGGGATAAATCGCCGCCAGCAGCGACTGGTTCATGTCGTTCAGCAGGTGGCACAGGCTGATCGCCCACAGAACCGGATATACGATCTTGCTTTTCGCGGGCGTCAAAATCTCAGTCTAGCGACCGCCTGAAAACGGACATGGTCTTCCACCACCGAACGAACACAGTCCTCCGCTTCCGCGCACGCGTATCCGCTTCTTAGAAACGAATACAGGCCAGACTGCGATGGCGCGGCAGATGCCCATTGCACCATTTGCCCCTGTCTAAACGGCCCGTACCCGTGCGACTGGGCTTGATGTTGAAAGGTCCCGCTCCAACGGCGGACATGACCGTCACCAACCCGCCCGAACTGCGCCATGGAGCGCCGCCCCGATACGGCCTTCGCAGGCCAACCCGTTTTTCATCCGCGGATATGGTGCCGCGCTGGTTCAAATCGCGCGCCGGCGGCATTTTTTGTCAATTTCGCGCAAGACACGCCCCGGGAATACGCGTACGCTGTGTGCATGGCGCAAAACCTCTCCTTCTTTTCCATTCATGCCGACGACCTGCCGCGCACCCGAGCCTTCTACGAATCCGTGTTCAAATGGCAGTTTGAGCCCTGGGGACCACCCGATTTTTACCTCATCCACACCGGCGACGAACAAAGCCCCGGAATCCTCGGCTCACTCAGTGGACGCCGCGCGCCCGTAACAGGCGAAGGCATGCTCGGCTTCGAATGCACAATCGATGTCCCCGACATTGACGCCACCATCAAGCCGTGCTTGCCCACGGCGGGAAGATCGCCATGGAGAAATTCACCATCCCCACGGTCGGGACCGGATGCTATCTTCTCGACCCCGATGGCAACCGCGTCGGGGCCATGCAATACGAAAACCTGCCGCATACATAGCGCACGGGCCGCCCGGCCATGTTAAGAATGGGAGGTGAAGGCACTCCGCCCGTTCTGGCTCTCCCTTTTTATCACGCTTTTAGCTGCACAGCCCTCTCTCGGCGACGCAGCGAATTCCGTCTCCGAAAGCATCGACTGGGCGCCGCTGATCAAGCAATCTTTTATGTTCCTGGGCATCCAGCACTCGTTCCGCATTGCTACGGAACCCGACACCCGCGCTGGTCTGGGGGGTCCATTTTTTAAAGGCTGGGCGCAATCCGTCGGCAGCCTGCACGGCTGGGCGGATGGCGACCCGTTCTTCGTGAATTACATCGGCCATCCCATGGAAGGCGCCGTTGCGGGCTTCATCTTCGTTCAGAACGATCCTCTTTATCGCCGCGTCGAATTCGGCCGCAACCGCGACTACTGGCGCAGTCGGCTGCGCGCCGCCGCGTGGTCCTGGGCCTACAGCGAGCAGTTCGAGATCGGCCCTCTGAGCGAAGCCACCTTTGGGAAAGTTCAGGCCCAGTTTCCCCAGCACGGCTTTGCCGACCACGTCATCACCCCATCGCTGGGGCTTGCCTGGATAGTCGCCGAAGACGCCATGGACAAATACGTCATCCGGGGCATTGAAGCGCGCACCGGCAACAAAACCGCCCGGGCCCTCGCCCGAAGCTTTCTGAACCCCTCGCGATCGATGGCAAACGCTATGCGCGGCGAATATCCCTGGTATCGGGACACGCGCGAAGGCGTCGGACGCTACGTGGCTCCGAAGCCAGAGGCTCCCAATGAGATGCCGGACTACCCCGCTATCCGCAGCATCGACCGCTATCGCAATGAACGCGATTACGCGCCCTTCGAACTGGCTGTTCAGTACAACTACTCGCAGCTCGGCCGCATTGGATGCAACGGCGGCGGCGCCTCGGCGCTGTTCAACTTCAATGCACATCTGGGCGTCGAAACAGAAGTCAGCGGCTGCAAAATGCTCGCTCCCGCGCAAAACGTCAGTGGCGATTCCACCGTTTACCTTGCCGGCCCGCGCTACACGTTCCGCGACCTTGGCAACTGGACGCCATGGGTTCACGCCCTCGCCGGCGGCGAAAAGCTGACCAGTGAAACGTTTTTTCCGGATAAAAAGCCGCCCCAGACTCCAGGCATCTCGAAGCTCGCAGGATACGAGCGCCATGCCCTGTACACCTCGGACTCCGAGGCCGGGACGGTAGCTCTCCAGTTTGGTGGTGGTGTCGATTACACCATCAATCGTGCGCTCGCCTTCCGCGTGGCCGGGCTCGAATATCTGCGCACCTGGGCTCCGGAATTCAGCGGCGCCAATCCACGCAACAACATTCGTTTTGAGACGGGACTCGTGTTGCGCATGGGCAACTGGTAGTTTCTATCGGATCGGGCGCAGCCTCACTGCGTTTCACGCCGAACCGGGGGCCCATTTGTAATGGGGCACGGTCTTAGTTGAAGCCCGCCAAACCAGACCGTCATCGCGGCGCCAGTTTCTTCTGCGATTTCCGGAGGCTCAAAATCAGCTGCATAACCTTATGCTCCAGATCCTGGCGCACACGCTCGTAAATCGCCTCCGGCCTCTGATACGGATCTTCTATCTTCCACTCGATCAGGTTCTTCGGCGCCTTCCCCGGCAGCTTATACCCCGACATGTTCACCACAATGTCGTAGTACGATGCCGACAAAGGCTCGTACATCGAGGGAACATGCCGCGAGACATCTACATTGATCGCTTTCATGATCGCTACCGTTTCCGGCATCACCATCGTCACGGGCGAAAGACCGGCGCTGGTCGCGATCAATACGTCACTGCCG
>JBDUBZ010000205.1:0-7386 GCA_040003745.1 Terriglobia bacterium | reverse complement strand
GATTGATTTGCTGCTGGATTATTCCGCAGGACGTCTGGAAAGGCGCGCGCGGCATCGCTGGAGCGCCACATGGAAGGCTGCCCGGCGTGTGCGGTATTCTGCGAGGAACAGACCGCGATGTGGGGTGCTCTCGACACGTGGGCGCCAAAGTCGGTCAGCATGGGTTTCAACCGAGCGCTTTGGCAGAAGATTGCAGCGGCGGATTCCGCCCCCTGGTACCGCCGTCTGGCCGATTCGCTGCGTTCGGGCGCCTGGAAAGTGACCTTCCCGCTCGCAGCCGCCGCGCTGCTGATGGCTGCCGGATTCATGTTCGATCACCAGACTGGTCGCGTGCCTCCAGCCGGCCCGGGCGCCACTGTTGCCTCCGGCGTATCGGTTTCCGATGCGGAACAGGTGGAAAAGACGCTCGACGACATACAATTGTTGCGCCAGTTCGATGCCGAGTCGGTAACGACCGCTTCGAGCGTCATGTGATGGAGTGAGATGAATCGCCGTTTGGCCGCATTTCCGTTCGCGATCGGGTGGGTTCTGGGCCTGGCGATGAGCCTTGCCCAGTCTTCTGCGTTTGCCGCCGAGAAGAGGCCCTCCCGCCCGGCTCCTCCTCCCGCTGCCAATATTGAACGGCCGCGTCAAGCGGCTCCGTCGCAACCTGCTCCGCGACCTGGACAGGCTCAGACACGCGCGCCAGTTCAGACAGTCGATAAGCTGCTCAGGATGAGTCCGTCTGAGCGGGAAGCCGCTCTGTCTTCTCTGCCTCCGGCGCGGCGCGAGAATATTGAAAAGCGCCTCGGAGAAATTGAGAAGATGACGCCGGCGCAGCAATCCCGGCTGCTATATCGCGCAGAGGTTCTGAACAGCCTGCCTCCGCAAAGGGCAAATGAGATTCGTCTTTCGGCCCGGCAGTTTCAACAGCTTCCCGAAGAACGCAGGCGGGTTCTGAATAAAGAGATGAACAAGCTGGTGCGTGCGCCTCAGGATCAGCGGCAGGAGCGGATGAAAAGTGAAGAATTTCGGAATCGCTATTCGCCTGACGAACAGCAGATGATGCAGGATCTCATCGAAATACGGCCTCAGCCCTGAGCCCATTCCGGCCTGCCGCTTTTGCGGACCGCCTCGAAGAAATCTCCAGGGTGGAAAGCACCGGACCCGTTGGTCTGGCGCTTTTCCTGCGTAAACTAAGCAGCGGCGGCTGTATTATCGTGGCGCAGCCATTCCCGAAGTGCGTCGCGATGCAATAGAATGCCTTTCCGCGAATACCGCAGATAGCCCTGGCGCCGGAATTGATTCATATAGTGAGTCACGATTTCGCGCGACGTCCCCACATACTGCGAGAGCAACTCATGAGTGAACGGGATCATCTGCACCGAGCCATCGTCCGTCTGATGCCCCAGCCGCTCCGAAAAGCGAATCAGAGCACGAGCAAGGCGGCGGGCAATGTTGTCCACGGAGAAGCTTTCGATCCTGCTTCCAAAATCCATCGAGCGCTGCACCAGAAGCTGCAGAAGCGCGATTGCGAGCCGCGGCCTCCGGGTGGCGATATCTTCGATTTCCGCAGTCGTCCACGTCATGACCTTGGTGTTCTCGAGCGCCACTGAAATTTCGGTTCGTTGAGGCAGGCCGAGAAAAGCGGACTCACCAAAAAATTCATCGGGCTGATAAATGTCAACGACGACCTGGCGCCCATCGTCGGCCAGTCGGCAGACTTTTACCTTTCCGTCAATTACCAAATAAATGCTGGTAGATGGCTGATCCTGGCTGTAAATGGTCTGGCCCTTGCGATACTCGAGAATAGTCGAGCAGGGTAGATGGGCCAACGGATCTTCAAGTACTTTCGGTTGCGCAAGTGTCGGGATGGGCCCCATAGCTCTCTCCTTCTTAGAAACGATTGTACCAAACGACACACAACATGGAATAGTACTTTATTGCCACTGAATATGTGTGACTTCAGTCTCCTTCGCTAAAGCACGTGACGTTCCATACCGAGAAATAATGGCTAATTAGCTGAAAAAATACGTTTTGATTAAAGTGTACTCACGCTCTCAAAAAAGTGACATGCTACGGTTCACAACTTTACGCGAGTATTCCCAGTAAATTTGGGGATGTAATATTTGCCACCTAAAACCGCGCTCTCGGCATTTATCGCATTTCGGCTGCTCGCAGACTCGGATTTTCTACCCCCAGCCGGCCAACGTTACGCCCAGGTTGCCGTGAGCGGGTCTATTCTACCGGGCGGCCGGGTCATCCAGCCGCTGGGATCGCCGATTCTGACGGGTCCGGGGCCTTTTGCGCTCGCAGCCAGCCCCAGGGGCACTATGGCTACAGCGGATATCGGCCCGGATCGATTTGGAATCACCCTGATCAATCGTCTTCAAAATGGTAGCTGGCAGACTCGGCATATCTGGGCTCGCACTCCAAACGGCAGAGTTCCCGAAGCCGCAGACGTCGACTGGAAGGGCGTTTCATCCGGCCTGGCGTTCGAATCGGAACGCGCACTCTGGGTCTCGGAGGGGGATTCCGGCAGAGTCCGCCTGGTCGACATCAACTCCGGGGCCCGCATGAAGGCCGCGGACCTCAACCGGGGTGAATGGAAGAACAGCTTCACCGGTGATTTGATTCTGGATACGGCCCATCGATTTCTGTTTGTCGTCGACGAGACAAACAACCGTCTGGCCGTGGTGGATGCGCGAAAGGGCCAACTCGTCGCCTCCATCCGCACCGGTCGCGTTCCCTTCGCACTGGCGCTCTCCCCAGCCGGTGATTTCGCCTACGTCGCCAATGCTGCGGATTCCACACTGGCCGTGATCGATATCCGCGATCCTCTCAAGCCCGTCATAAAGGATGTGATTGCCACGGGCAACTCTCCGGCGGGTGTGCTTGCAATCGGTGACAGGGTCTTCGTCGCCAACGCCGGCGCCGATTCCATTTCGGTCATTTCGGCGACAACTCATAAAGTGGTTTCCCAGGTCTTGCTTCGCGTGCCCGGGCTCGATTCGCTCCGCGGTATCGTTCCCTGCGGGCTGGCTTTCGACGCCGTCACAGGGTGGCTTCTGGTGGCGGAAGCGGGTATCAATGCGGTGGGCGTTATCGACACTCAAAAAGATGCCCTGATCGCGCATATTCCGGCCGGCTGGTATCCCACCAAAGTAGCGATTGCCGGCGACCGCGTATTCGTCGCCAATGCGCGCGGACGGGGCACTGGCCCCCATATCCGCCGGCCCCTGCTCGATCTGGGCGAGGAGCCTTCACTGCATCACGGGACGGTGACCACCTTCATCATGCCCAGTGCCTCCGAACTGCCGAAACTTACCGGGCTGGTCTATGCGGCTGGCGGACTGGCGCCGAGTCCCGCGCCCCCAGCTTTCATTCCTCCGCAGATTCAGCACGTCGTCCTGATCGTTAAGCGGGGCCGCGCCTTCGATGAAGTGCTCGGCGATATGCCCCGGCAGCCCGGAGTGAGCCTCGCAGCGACTCCTCAGCTGGCTCGGTTCGGGATGCGGGGCCTCGCCGAGGGTAAGAACGCTCGCTTCAGCGTGCATGACGCCGCTATCACGCCCAACCATCACGCCATCGCGCAGAGGTGGGCCTTCAGCGACAATTTTTATGCCGATTCGGAATCGGACGAGGAGGGCCTCCGCTGGCTCGCGGGCTTATATCCCGGGCCGGCTATGGAGAGTCTCCAGCTTGTAACCGGAGGTGGGCAGAGGAAAGCCCATGCCGATCTGCCCATTGCGCCTGCCTTGCGGGATGAGCTCCGGGCGCACGGAATATCCTTCGTCGATTTCAAAGAAGCGGAAGAGCGGGAGTCGGATCAGGATCGCGCCGATCATTTCATCGCTGAAATGGAGCAGCGTTATGGACCCGGCAAAGAACCTCTGCCGCGTTTTGTGTCGGTTGTTCTGCCGAACGACGGCATACCGTCCCGGGAGTTCACCGACAAATATCCTTATGACACATCGTTCGTCGAAGATAACGATCTGGCGCTGGGCCGGATCCTCGAATATCTTTCGAACACGCCATGGTGGCGTCAGATGACCGTCTTCGTAACGGAGGCGAGCGCGTCGGAGGGGCTCGACCATGTGGATTCGCACCGTACCTTGCTGCTGGCTGCGGGGCCCTGGGTGCGGCGTAACTATATCTCGCATACGAATGCGAGCTTTCCTTCGCTTCTGAAGACGATCCTGCAATTACTGCATCTGCCGCCGCTCAACATGATGGATGCAACCGCTTCCACGCTGACCGGAATTTTCACGGATCAGCCCGACTTTACGCCTTACAAGGCCGAGATTCCCGACAAGCGAATCTTCGATGCTTCTCGTTAAAAATACCTTTCGCGCAGAAGTCTCAAATGGTGCTCCACATGGCCGGCGACGATGAACGAGAGCGCGCGAACCGTGAACGGATAATCGCTCGCGATTCCGCTTCGCATCCATGCCTCGGGAGGCAGATGCCTGAACAGAGAGATCGTCGACTCCCGTACCTGGCGGAACTCTTCTATATGCGCCGCCCAGGGCACGAGATCGGCCTTCGCGCCCACTGCGGAGATATTCTGATCGAAACCAGGCAGGGGACTGGCAAAGCCACGAGCGAACCAGAGCGCGCGAAAAGCGAAGGCACGCTCGGTATCCGAAATATGGTTCAGCACCTCGCGGATACTCCATTTTTCCGGCGCGTAACGGTAGAGAGATTTCTCCTCGCCGAATAGGGAGAACTCGCCCAGCGCGGCATCCAGCTGAATCTCCATGGCCACCAGCGG
The DNA here is from genome assembly GCA_040003745.1 of Terriglobia bacterium. Classification (GTDB taxonomy): domain Bacteria; phylum Acidobacteriota; class Terriglobia; order Bryobacterales; family Bryobacteraceae; genus BOG-234. The sequence goes on along the minus strand of JBDUBZ010000205.1, from coordinate 2,633 downwards.
GTCTTCGCCTTTCACCAGATTGATGTAGGTGAAGTAATAAGGTGCGGCTTCGGATTCCTGTGGTCGGCCGGTCATATCTATCCAGCATAATCGCTTTATGGGCGACTACCCGAGGCGCATTGCGTGCCTCACCGAAGAGACCACCGAAACACTGTACCTCCTGGGCGAGCAGGATCGCATAGTCGGCGTGTCGGGCTACACAGCGCGGCCCCCGGAGGCGAGGCTCAAGCCGAAGATTTCCGCATTCACGACCGCGAAATTCGAAAAAATCATGGCGGTAGAGCCGGACCTGGTGCTGGCCTTTTCCGATCTTCAGGCCGATATCGTCCGCGAACTGCTGGTTCGGGGCGTGAACGTCTTTGCCTTCAATCAACGCAGTGTGGAAGAAATTCTCGACATGATTCACGTTCTGGCGCGAATCGTCGGCGTGCCGGAGAAGGGTGAAGCGCTGGTCGCAAGCCTGCGCGCTGGGCTGGCGGCCATCTCCCAGGCCGCCGCATTGTTTCCGCATCGGCCGCGTGTGTTGTTTGAAGAATGGAAAGATCCCCTGATCAGCGGCATTCGCTGGGTGGAGGAACTGATCGAGATCGCCGGTGGCGCGCCCATATTTCCCGAACTGCGCTTCGAAAAAGGCGCGAAGAACAGGATCCTTGCGCCCGATACCGTGATTCCGCGCGATCCCGAGATCATCGTTGCATCATGGTGCGGCATGAAAGTGAATAAGTCGGCCATCCGTTCGCGGCCAGGCTGGGATGCGATCTCCGCCGTTCGAAACGATCATATTTACGAGATCAAATCCACCTATATTCTTCAGCCGGGGCCGGCCGCGCTGACGGAAGGTGTACGCCAGTTGCACACGATATTCGCAGGCTTCAACTCTTCATCAGCTCGTTGAGTTTGAGGCAGGTGCGCCAGTTCCTCGACGTGCCGATGGTGGAAAGCCGCGAGTCGAACCAGGCGTTGGTGAGGCGCGAATTGCCCACGCCATTGGGTGTATGCAGATAAATCTCGCGGCCCACTACGGCAAACGCGTCGGGCGGAGAACGGTCCGGGTCGAGTTTCGCAACGGCGGCGGAATCCGGCTGATCCGCCAGAAACATGATGTGCAGCTTGTCTTCATCGGCGCCGGCTTTTAGAAAGGGATTGCTATGCACAGCGGCATCGAGCTCAGCCGCAGTGCGCAGGACCACAGGGATGCGGAGACCGGCACCCGCTTCAATCGCAGCACTGAGGATGGCCGGAAGCTTCCCAGCCTTTCCGGCCGCGGCGTCAAAGATCACATTGCCGCTTTGAATGAACGTCACGATATTCGCGCAACCATTGGCGGCGAAGATCTCTTTCAGAGCTTTCATCGGGAGCTTGTTTTTACCGCCAACGTTGATGCCGCGGAGCAGAGCCAGATAGCGCATCGGCTGAGTCACCGCGCGCCCGCGTAGTAACCTTCGCGCGATTGCACGGTCAGTCCCGAGCGCGTGGCCGTCACCTTGATGGCGCGGAAAGCCGCGTCGCCGGCAGCTTTGTCTGAGGTGTAACCGATGCTGTACTGATTTCTCAGCTCTTCCTGAAGACGAGCATAGATGTCCTCAATCGAAAGCTTTTTCGAGACCTCATAAAACGACCCGCCGGTGTCACGGGAGATCCGTTCGAGAATCTTTTTCCCGTCCGATGTCTGACCGTGGCCGCCGCCCAGAACGCCGCCTGGGTAGGCGCTGCTGTCCGAAAAAAGAATGGAATAGACCAGCGTATCGGCTCTTTGCGCCGCTTCGATAGCGTCGCTGAGGAAGGTCTTGCTGCCTTGATCCACGCCGTCCGTCAGCAGAATCAGGGCTTTGCGGCCCTTCTGTTTTTTCATGATTTCGTCGGATGCAAGAAGTATGGCGTCGTAAAGGGTCGTGCCCCCGCCCTGCCGCGCACCACCCTGCCGCCCGCCACCACCACGCCCCCCGCCCATACCACGGCCGCCCCGGCGCCCTCCGATACCTCCGCCCGGAAATACGATTCCGCCTAACCCGCCCCCAGGATAGCCGCCGCGCGAATTTCCGCCCCGATTCGATTGCGAGCGTTGGTTCGCGGGAAGCTCCAGTTCGTCGAGCGCCTTCTGAAGCTGCTGCCGGGACGAGGTGAGATCCTGTAAAAGCTCCGTTTCGAGGTCGAAATGGATGATGAATGTCTGGTCCTTATCCGCGCGTAGTACCTTATCGAGAAACCGAAAGCTGGCGGTCTTCTCCTCGCCCAGAACCCGTCTCTGACTCATGCTGGTATCGACGAGAAGGCCGAGTGTCAGGGGCAGGTCCGTTTCCTGGGAAAAATACTTAATGGCCTGCGGTCGGCCGTCTTCCGAAATCTGGAAATCCTCTTTCGCCAGGTTCGACACGAACTTCCCCGATTTATCGCGTACCGTGGCCAGAACGCTCACCACCCGGACATCCGACGAAAAAGTGGCCTCGTGGTCCTGGGCGCGCAGCAAACGGGCGGCCGGCGCAAGAGCTGCTAAGGATGTTATAAATGCGCGCCGGGAACGATCTGGATTCTGCACGGAAGTGCCTCCGCTTTTTAGAAACGCTATCAAACGTCGATGCGCCCGAACCCTGGGCGGTTACCTGCTCTTGCGTTCGCTGCGGCGAACAGCGGCC
>JBDUBZ010000204.1:0-7426 GCA_040003745.1 Terriglobia bacterium | reverse complement strand
CGTCGCAACGCCCTCCGCTCCAGCCCGGCCCGTACGGCCGACGCGATGGATGAAATCATCCGCCGCCTGGGGGAGATCGAAGTTGACGACATGCGCAATGCCATCGACGTGGATTCCACGGGCAGCCACATCTGTGGCGACCAGCACACGATAGAAGCCTTCCTGAAAGCCCTTAAGCGCCATGTTGCGCTGGTTCTGCGAACGGTCGCCGTGGATTGCAGTGGCCTTCACGCCGCCGGCTGAGAGCTTCTTCGCCAGACGCTCTGCGCCATGCTTGGTCCGCGCGAAAACGAGGAACGACCCGTCCTGGGCTTCAAGAAGTCCGCGCAGCAGGCCGAGTTTACGATCCTGCTCGACCTCATAGAGATGCATTTCGATGCGGTCGGCGGGCCGGGTGGTGGAACCCACCGTGATCCGCACCGGGTTCTTCATGTATTTGCTGATCAGACGCTCAGCCCCGCCTTCAAATGTGGCGGAGAAGAACATCGTCTGGCGCTCTTTGGCGGTTTTGCGCAGAATGCTTTCGACGGCGGGCTGGAAGCCCATGTCGAGCATGCGGTCCGCTTCATCGAGAACCACGATGCGAACGGCTTCGAGGGAGACCAGATTGCGGTCGAGAAAATCCTGGAGCCGGCCAGGGGTTGCGATCAGAACCTGAGCGCCGCGGCGCAAAGCCTGAATCTGTTTCGCTTCGCTCATGCCGCCAACAATCACGGCCGAACGGATACCAGTCCCCACGCCAACGCGTGAGAACGCCTCATCGATCTGCATCGCGAGTTCGCGGGTGGGGCTTAGAATCAGGGCCTGAGGCTTGGTGCTCAAAGGCTTCTGACCCAGCATTTCGAGGATGGGCAGTGCAAATGCCAGGGTCTTGCCTGTACCGGTTTGCGCTGTCGCAACCAGATCGTGGCCAAGCATGGCGGGGGGAATGGCCTGCGCCTGAACGGGCGTGGGCTCTTTGAAAGCGTGTCGGGCAAGGTTGTTGCGCAGAACAGGCGATGTAACCAGGTCGGAAAAAGTATTCATTCAGTTTTTTTGTTTTTGAGGAAGAACAATCAGCGGGGCCGGACGAACTCAGTCTTTACCCTCGGGCTGAAATAACACGGGGAAAGCACAGCGGATTCACTTCACTTACTCCCGTAGTATAGCGCGGCGGTGGCTGTGTTACGCGTTAACATTCACTAATGCGAACGGCGCTGGTGAGCTGCACTGCATTAATTGTTGTCTGCGCCGCGGCTTTTACCCAGGAAAATCCCGCTCAATTCCTGTTTAACCGGCTGCGTGAGAAGGTCCGGGGTAACCTCGCGAAGGTCCCGCGCTACACCTGCGTCCAGACGATTACACGCGCTCAATATATGCCTCAGTATGGCCGGCGTCCCGAGTCTTGCGCCGGGATGATCGCCGCTCGCGAGGCCAACCCAGCCAGGGGACTGGTGACCTGGCATGACCGGCTGCGGCTTGACGTCGCGGTGGGGGCGGATTCGGAGATATTCTCCTGGGCTGGTGCACGCAGCTTCGAATCGGGCGACCTCGCGGATTTAGCAGTCAGCGGCCCCACCGGCAGTGGGGATTTTGGATCGTTTTTGGCAAGCGTATTCGGGGGCTTCGCCGACAGCTTCCGCTACCTAGGGGAGCGCGACATCAGCCTTGGCCATCTCGCCGCGTTCGAATATTCGGTTCCCATTGCGAAGAGCCACTACACCTACCGCCTGCGAAACGGTGGCAAGGGAGTCATCGGGTACGGCGGCACATTTTACGCGGACCCCGCCACGGCCGATCTCAAACGTCTGGTGGTGGACGCGCGCGATTTCTCGTCGGGCGAGGTGTGCCGGGTGCTCGACACAATGGATTATTCCCAGGTAAAGATCGGCACGGGCGACTACCTTCTGCCGGACGTCTCGAACATGGTGGTCCTCTACCGGAACGGGGAAGAGACGGCCAACCAAACCCACTATTCGGGATGTCATGAATTCACCGGTGAATCGACCATTCGTTTTGACGATGGCGAGGATTCCGATACTCCGGCCCAGGCAACCAAATCCGCCCTGAAAGCTCTGCCGCCGGGAACGCCGATTAAAGTAAAGATCGATCCGCCGATCAATTCCGCCACAGCGGCTGCGGGTGACGCCATCACCGGCGTGGTGGAGCACGATGTCAAGCAAAATGGCGTCGTGATCGTCAGGGCGACGGACCTGCTGCGGGGCCGCATCCTGCGTTTAGAGCAGTTCCTTGCGCCCGAGCCTTACTGGGTTGTTGCGATAAGATTCGACGCGATAGACCGTGGTGGCGTCGAGCAGCCCCTGAAGCTGCGCCCGACTGACGATGGCGATCGAATGCCCTCGGGGACGATCTCGCGTCTGCGCCGCATTCCGGTTCCGGAGAGAGCGGCTGGAGCGGGCATTTTCCTTCTGCCCGGAATTGGGAACATTGTGCTCGATGAGAAATTCCATTCCGAGTGGAAGACCAGATAGTTGCAGTGATCCGCGGTACGGACGCCAGTGTTCTGTTAGGCCACCTGGAACGGCTGGATTCCACTGCAAACGGCTGGAATCGGGCCTGAGGGTGGTGCTATTCTCGGACCGCATGGCGGAAGCGCTGGCCATGGTGGTCGTCGGCAGTGTGCTTGACCTTCAATTCGCTTGACACTCATTATCGATAATTACGACTCCTTCACCTACAACCTGGTTCATCTGGTGGCGATGGTGAGCGGCGAAATGCCCAGGGTTGTTCACAACGACGAAGACCTGAGCGGTGTAGCCTTCGATCGCGCCATCATTTCGCCGGGGCCGGGAAGGCCCGACATTGCGGGCGATTTCGGCGTCTCGATGGATGTAATCCGCCAGGCGCGCGTTCCCGTGCTGGGCGTGTGTCTCGGGCACCAGGGGATTGCCTGTGCCTTTGGGGGCGCTGTTGTGCGGGCGGAGCCGATGCACGGGCGCCTGAGCCGGATCACGCATTCGGGGGATGAACTGTTCCACGGCATCCCCGCTGAGTTCAACGCCGTGCGGTATCACTCGCTCGTCGTCGAGGAACCGCTGCCGCCCGGCCTTAAGAAGATCGCCTGGACTGCGGAGGGCCTGCCTATGGCGCTGCGCCACACGGAGCGGCCGCTGTGGGGAGTTCAGTTTCATCCCGAATCGATCTTATCCGAGTACGGGCCCGAGCTCATACGGAATTTCCTCGCGTGCGGCCGTTGACTCACGGGGAGATCTTCCGCCAGCGGTTCGCTTCCGCGCCGTATTCCTTCTGGCTCGATGGATGGGGCGGCCGCTCGTACATGGGCAGCGGCGTTCCCGCGCCAATTGAGGAAGGAACGGGCCAACAATACGTGGGTTGGTTTACGTATGAGGGCGAGCCAGTCTTTATAAAGGTGGAGCAACTGCTGGTGCTTGAACCGGAGACTCCGCCCCCTGCAATAACCATCGATAAGCGCACGCCGTTCCGTTATCAATTAAGCAAACCCGAGTATCTGGACCGCGTCCGCCAGTGTCTCGAGTGGATCCGCGCGGGTGAAACGTACGAAATCTGTCTCACGAACAAGATCTATCTTGAGACGGACATGCCGGCGCTCGATTACTACCAGCGGCTCCGCGTCGTGAACCCAGCGCCCTACGCGGCGTACCTCAGCTTCGCCGATACGCAGGTGGCGTGTTCTTCGCCTGAATGTTTTCTAAAGATAGATGAAAACGGCAGGATCGAATCGCGGCCCATTAAAGGCACGCTGCCTCGCGATCGCGATCCCGCGGAGCTAGTAACCAACGAACGCTTCCGCGCCGAAAATCTGATGATTGTGGATCTCGTCCGCAACGATCTGTCGCGTGTCTGTGAAGTGGGCAGCGTCATGGTTCCGCGCCTGATGGAGGTAGAGACCTATTCAACCGTCCACCAGCTGGTCAGCACCATAACCGGGCAGCTACGGATGGGTGTCTCGGTGCTCGACTGCATCGCGGCCGCTTTTCCGGGCGGCTCGATGACGGGGGCGCCAAAGAAGCGGACCATGGAACTGCTCCGTAAGCTGGAACCCGCTCCGCGCGGGATTTATTCCGGCAGTCTCGGCTACATCGGGATCGATGGCCGTACGGACCTTAATATCGTCATTCGCACGGCCGTATTCAAGGGCCGCAGCGTCAGTATCGGAACCGGAGGAGCGATCGTCGCGCAGTCCGACCCGGAACAGGAGTGGGCGGAAATGGAATTAAAAGTCCGGGCCCTCCTGTGTTTCGATAGGTAACCTTTACCCGGGCAAAATGGGCACCCGGCTAGTGCCCGGCCACTCCGCCGTAAGACGGAGATCACCGCCAGCCTGGGTGCCCCCACGACCTGTTAAATCGTTGGTTTAGAGCCTCGAACCTGCGCTCGCCGTCGAACAGCCGCCATGTCCGCAATTACACATAATGTCCGGTTTGTCCGAAGCGCCTTCGCAAAACGTACTGCAGAACTTACTGTCCTGCGCCGCCCCGCAGTTGCAGGAAGGATGAGCGCATTTTTCCGTCTTATGATCTGCCATTAGAACACCTCGCTTCCAGAGAAGCGTGCGTCGTTCCAAAGTGTGCCTTCGCACTTACAAAGCTTTACCGCAGACGGAGTCCGCCGATGCTACATTGCAATGGTGCGCATCCTGATTGTGGATGACGACGAAGAACTCTCCAGTCTTCTTTCAGAATTACTGTGCCGTGAGGGCTTCCGCGTCGATAGCCAGAACGATGGCCGCCGCGGCCTCGCCGCTGCTCTGAACGGTGGCTACGACATGCTTGTGCTCGATGTCATGCTGCCCGGCCTTGATGGATTCGAGATCCTGAAACGGGTCCGCCGCGAGTCCCGAATTCCCATTTTGATGCTGACGGCGCGGGGAGAAGACGAAGACCGCATCATCGGTCTCGAACTGGGCGCCGACGACTATCTGCCCAAACCCTTCAACCCACGCGAACTGGTCGCCAGAATCCGTGCGGTCATGCGGCGCCTGGAAGACCGCCAGCCCGGGGGTGTTCTGGAATTGAACGGCATTTCTATCAATCCCGGCACCCGCGAGGTGCTGCGCGATGGAGAGCCCGTCGAAGCGACTACTTTCGAATTCGATATCCTTGAAACGTTGATGAGGTCGGCTGGCAGGGTCGTCTCGCGCGATGAACTGATGGAGGAACTCTACGGGCGCAAGGCAACGCCATTCGACCGTTCCGTCGATATGCACATCAGTCATTTGCGCAAGAAGCTCGAAGGCGATAAACCGCTGATCAAAACGGTGCGCGGAGTGGGCTACCAGTTTGTGCGAACGCCAGAAGAGGGTGTGGCTGCGTGAACAGCCTGTTCACCAAGATTTTTCTGTGGTTTCTTCTGATTGTCATCGTCACCTCGACGGTCAGCTTTTACATTTCCCAGAGTTTCTACCGCTCGCGCCAGCCGCAGTTCAACCGCATGCCGCTCGAACTTCGCGAAGCTCGCCAGGCATGGGAGACGCACGGCGCCCCTGGACTGGAGGCATTCCTGGCCAAGTTCAAGGACGCGATGGGGGCCGATGGAAACCTGACGGATGGCGCCGGCCGCGACGTGCTCGACGGGCACGACTGGTCATCCGATATTCGCCTTGCGGGACAGAACGGACCGGGTGGCGGTCGCGGGGGACCTTTTCCGTTCTTCGTCAGAATTGAACGTCCGCGCCGCGGTATTTTTGTCGTGCCCACTCTGGCTCGCGACAAAAAGTATTACTTTGTGGCGGCTTTTCCCGCGCGGGACCCGGCTCAAAGCGGCTGGACCGTCGAAGTTCCGACTCAAACCTGGTGGGGACTCGGGATATTCGCGGTTCTTTGTTACCTTTTGGCGCGCCACCTCACCTCGCCGCTTCGGCGCATGCAAAAAACTATCGAACGCTTTGGCCGCGGCGATTTCTCGGCGCGCGTGAATTCCCGCAGGCGCGATGAATTTGGTCAGCTTGGCCGCACGGTGGATCAGATGGCGGAGCGCATCGACCTTCTTCTGAATTCCCAGCGCCGGTTACTTCAGGACATTTCTCATGAGCTGCGCTCGCCCCTCGCTCGTCTGGGCGTGGCGGTAGAGCTGGCGCGCGGCGGCGGCGACGCCAACACCGCTCTGAATCGCGTGGAACGGGAAGCCGACCGACTGAATACCCTTGTGGGCGAACTCATTCAGGTCACCCGGGCCGAGGGCGACCCCGAGGGCATTCACACAGAAAACGTGGCCCTCGACGACCTGGTGCGTGTCATTCTGGACGATGTTCACATTGAAGCCGACCGGCGGCAGGTCACAATCAATCCCCAAATCGAACCAGCGGAGCTGCAGGGGAATCCGGAACTGCTGCGGCGCGCAATTGAAAATATCGTGCGGAACGCGATTCGCTATTCACCCGAAGGCACTGAGGTAGACGTTTCCCTCATTCCCCTCGGCACAGGCTTCCGCATCTCCGTTCGGGACCACGGCAGCGGTGTTCCGCCCGACTCGCTCCCGAGCATTTTCGACCCCTTTTATCGGGTGGAAAAAGACCGCGGACGCACCAGCGGCGGCGTTGGGCTGGGTCTCGCCATCGCCAAGCGCGCCGTAGAACTGCATCACGGAACCATGCGCGCCGAGAACTCCCATCCCGGCCTGAAAGTCGAAATCGATCTTCCCGCTGTGCTTAAGGCGGAAACCGCTGGCAACCGCGAAGATTCCCTCATTTCCGCGCTCAAGAAATAGTACCGGCGGGTTGTGGCAGTGCCGCTGAGCGAAGACGATGCTTCAGATCAAGCCGGTTGGTTCCGATCAAACCAGATCTACGACAATGTCGTTATGGATGCCACCGATCTTGCGATCCAGTCGAACGCGCTGATGCCGAATGTGTTTCAAAACAACATGACCACCGGACCCTCAAGCAACGCGGGCAGTTGCTATACCTGCCACGCACTCCGGGGCCGTTGAGCGCATGAGCTTCGATCTTCAGCCCGTTCTCAAGGGAGAGCTCCTGGAATTACGGCCGCTCAGACCGGCGGATTTCGACCCGCTCTACGCCGTCGCGGCCGATCCGCTGATATGGGAACAGCATCCGATGCGGGACCGCTGCCAGGAAGATGTTTTCCATCGCTTTTTCAGCGAGGCCATGGCGTCGGGCGGAGCACTGATCGCGACCGATTCGCGCACGGGGCGGCTCATCGGCTCCTCGCGATATCACGACTACAACAAAGACCGGCGCGATATAGAGATCGGCTGGACGTTTCTCGCGCGGTCCCACTGGGGCGGGGCGTGCAACCGCGAGATGAAGCAACTCATGCTGCGGCACGCCTTCCAGTTCGTCGATACCGTGCTTTTCCTGGTGGGACCGCAAAACCTGCGGTCGCAAAAGGCGATGGAGAAAATCGGCGGCGTCCGAGCCGGAACGCGGCGCGACAGCGAGGGACGCGAGAGCCTGATATACCGAATCTGCGGCCCGATTTAAGTC
>JBDUBZ010000203.1:0-7467 GCA_040003745.1 Terriglobia bacterium | reverse complement strand
CCCTTTTTGGTTTTCTGCGAGGACTTGAAACTGGAGCCGCTTAAGAATTCCGGCACCTTTGCCATGCTGACCGGGTTGGTACGCGAACTGTGCAGCCAGGTGCCGCCGGTGCGGTCGATATTGCGAGTGTTATTGCGGTCGAGCGGCAGAACGTACCGCTTGACACTGGCTTCGTCGTCGAAATTGAGATGGGTGAGCCCTTCCCAGCCTCTGCGAATTCCGGTGACTTCGCGGCCGATTCCACCCAACTGATAAACCACTGTCTTGATGACCGCGTTGAGTCCGGGAACGTCTCCGCCGCCGGTCAGAATACCGATCCTGCCTGCTTTCATTGCTTCTCCATCGGGGTAAGATTACCTTGATTCGGGTTGAAGCACTATTGTACGGCGGGGCGTATTTGATCGTATGATCGAAGTGTCTATGCGCTGTTTCGCGGTCGCCCTGCTGCTGACCGCCGCTCTGCCTGCTTTCGGCGCCGACCGATGGCTGCGGCTGACCACATCGAACTTCGAGCTCTATAGCGAGGGCGATGAGAAGGCGTCCCGCGACACCATTCTCTATTTTGAACAGGTGCGCGGGTTTTTCATCAAGGCCGCACCGGTGCGCTTCCCGGCTGAGTTTCCCGTTCGAATCATCGTCTTCCGGAACCAGGAGGCATTCAGCCGCTATTCGGTGAACGCAATCGAGGTGGCATACTACGCGGCCGGAGAGAAGCGCGATTACATCGTCATGTCGGACGTGTCGCCGGAAAGCTATGCGATTGCCGTCCACGAATACATGCATCTGATTGTTCGCCGCAGTGGATTGCATATTCCCGTCTGGCTGAACGAAGGTCTGGCGGATGTGTATTCCAGCCTTCGCCCCGTGAAGGGCGGGGTGGCCGTGGGAGATCTGATCCCCGGACGTATGAAGCCGCTGCTTGGCGGCGAATGGCTTTCTTTCGACAGTCTGACTTCGGCCGATACGCACTCTTCCGTGTATAAAGAGTCGGAGCGGGTAGGCATGTTTTATGCGGAAAGCTGGGCTCTCACTCACATGCTGTTTCTCTCGCCCGAATATCGCGATAATTTCGGGAAATTCGTCATGGCTCTGCATCGGGGTAAAAGCAGCGCAGAGGCCTGCCAGATCGCCTATGAGCGTTCGCCGGACGCCGTGTTCAAGGATCTGCAGAAGTACATGGCGGGGAAGAAGCTTTATGGCCGGATCTTTGAAACCACACTCGGCAAGCCTGAAGCTCAGCCTGTGACTGCCACGCTTTCAGAACTGGATTCCCGGCTGATGCTGGCCGATCTGCTGGCTGCTACCGGGAAGCTCGATCGCGCGCGGGCGGAGTACCAACAACTGGAGCAACTCGCGCCGGGCCTGCCCGGTGTGGACCAGTCGCTCGGTTATTTTGCTCTGACAGCAAAGGATTTTCCATTGGCGCGGGAATATTTCGAGAAAGCATTTGCGGCGGGGGAAACCGACGCTCAGATGTGCCTTCGTCTGGCGATTCTTGAGCGGGAAGCCGGTGCGCCGGCCGGGAAAATTATTCCAGCACTGGAGCGGGCCATTCATTCGCGGCCGGATTATGCCGATGCCCTGATTCAGCTGGGCCTGATGAAGGTCAGGCTGCGGGATTTCGTGGGGGCAATCGACGTCATGATGGGGATCGGGAATGTGACACCCGAGCAGGCTGCCCCTTTGTTTTCAGGGCTTGCGTATGCGTATCTGCAGACCGGCGATCTGGTAAATGCGCGGGCCAATGTGGAGCTCGCCCGGAAGTGGATTCGCAACACCCAGGAGAGTGCGGGCGTGGAAAAGCTGGCGGCTTTCATCGATGCGCGCGGGAGTGGTCCGCTGGCTCCGCATGCCGGCGAAAAGCTGGTGACAGTCGAAGGTACGCTGCAGACGATCGATTGCACCGTCACGCCACATCGTTTGCATTTGCTGAGCGGTGAGAGATCGCTTTCGTTCCTGCTGCCCGATCCGAAGGCGGTGGAGTTTACGCAGCCGGGCGGAGGTTCGGTTCAACTCAATTGCGGAGTGCAGCAGCCGCGGCGGCTGGCGGTGGTTTATGGCACGGGGAGCGTAGAGGATAAGTTTGCGGCGGGGGTGGTGCGAGGAATTGAATTTCTGCCGTGAGCATGCCCGGCAGTAGAGCCTTACCCGGTTTTACCGACTACCGCGCCAATCCAGCCGGCGTCTTCAAATGCCTCCGGCTGGATGCTGAAAACAATGCGCGACCCGCTTCCCGCGTCACCCGGAGCCGCCGCTTCGCCAGCTTCCTCTGCGGCGCCCCCTAAAGCCCCCACTGGTTGCACTAAAGCGAGGTACTTCAGCACCGCATATATATCGTCCGCAGCCGGGACGGTGGTCGCGAAGCCTTGTGAACGAAGCCGCACTTCCAGATCCCGCTCCACGGCGTTCCATGCCAGAAAAGCGCAGCCTTCCACTGCTGCCTCGAACCAATCTTCGCGTCCTCGCGGAACACGCCGATCCAGATAAATCTCGAGCGTGCCTCGTTCATTTCGCGAGAATTCGCGCACCTGCAGTTCACCCGTGTGCGCCGTGCTCTTCCAGTCGACCAGGCGCGCGCTGTCCGACGATTCATAGGGCCGGATGCGATAAAAATCGAGCCCCGCGCCCTGCCGTTGCGCCTCCGCTCCGTCGCCGGCTTCCTCGAACAGCGATTCCATCTGCGGCGTAGCATCGAGAGCCGGGTAGACGATCGTCTCGCGGCGCAGCATGACCGTGGCGGTCTTGCGAATAAAGCCGAACGGAAATCTCGTTGTGAGCGCAAACAGGCTCTCGCGATGCCGTCCGCGGCGCGGGAAAGTAACGTCGATAGCCGCTTCCACCGCGGCGCCGCCGGGAATCAACGGAAAATAAACTGTCCCGGCGAAGATGGAAGGCATCCCGGTAACGCCGCTTCGGCGGCCGGTCAGTTCTATCGAAAACGAAGGTGTGAGCCGCTTCAGATTGCGGATTCGGATGCGGGCCGGCGATTCCGCACGAGCACACACGTGCTCCGGCATCAGCAATTCAATCTCAAGGCCGGACAGAACCAGGTGGCTGAGGAATCCCGACACCAGCAGCATCGCCAGCATGGCGCTGAACACTACAAAAAGCAGATTGTTGGCGAAAGCAAAGGCGGCCGCGCCGGTCAGGGCGAGCGTGAGCATGAAGATTACGCCTGCGCCCGTGATGCGATAGCGCACGCGCCGGTCTATCAGGGCACGGAGCCGCTCGAAGTTCAAAATCCATTATGATGGCTTGCTGCGCTGTGAACCGCCTCATATTTGTCGCGGGTTGGACCGGATATGTGGGGAACGGCTGATTCCAACTCTGACCATGTGTGGACCGCCCTCGTGCCATCGGCCCCCAGTCGGGCACCCTTCGATAAAATGCGCACGCGCGCCCTGCACAGCGCCTGGAGAAGGAGATCGCCAGCCTAAAAGAGGTTCTGTTGCAGGAGGATGACGTCGCCACTGAAACCCAAGTGAAGAGCACTCACAACGAGGAAGAGTCATTCAGGTCCGCTGTTCACAGATCTGCAGCGCGTTGCAGATTCCATCCTTTATGTCACAGCAAGCCGCCAATTGAATTCAGCCTGCGAATCGTGGCCCGACGAGGCTTAAGCGGGTAATGCCGTTTGCCTTCCGGAGTGGGCTTAGAACGAGAATACAAGAAATGGGGGTTTGCGGATGCATGAAAGAAGCGCCAGGGGAAAAGATATCTACGCCGCAGGCGGAAGGTCAGTCGTTCAACGAATTGCTCTGACGACGACGGTTGCAGCATGCGTCGGCCTAGCCTGGTGGTTGCTGGTTGGCGATGGAATCAGATCCGCAGGAGCGTGGTTCGGTTGGGCGTCGAATCCTGGCGATGGCGCACGGCGTCTGTGCCTCGCGGTGACTCTCGCCGTCTATTTCCTGCGCTTGCTTTTTACTCAACTTGTGTTCCTGAAAAGAGCGGTGAGTTGGAGCGAGGCATGCATGATCGCGCCATGGATTCTGTTTATTTATCTGCTGCTCGCGATAACGGGAGGTACAAATCCCGATCCCATGGGCGCGGCTGCCGCCACCGGCGTTGTTCTTTTTGCTCTGGGTTCCTGGATGAACACCTATGCGGAGTACGCACGTCACGTGTGGAAGGGACGCCCAGAAAATGGTGGGCGCCTCTACACCCTCGGCCTGTTCCGATATTCGCGGCACCCCAATTATCTTGGTGATCTGATTTCATTTTCTGGGCTTTGCCTGATCTCGGGGCGCTGGGTAACGGTGGTCATACCTTCGATAATGCTAGCCGGATTCGTATTTGGGAACATTCCCATGCTCGACTCCCATCTGCGTCAGCATTACGGGCCTGCATTCGACGAATACGCCGCGCGAACGCGCAAATTAATCCCGTTTGTGTATTGATTTACTTGCGAAAATCCAGGTCCGGAACGCTTTCCCTGCACCGCGGATGCACGCGCTTTGCCGATGCCCAAGTGTAGTCACTCATTGACAGCAAGCGGGGGGAGTCTTCGCGCAATGTGGTCCGAAGCTTGCCCGCCGATCCTGGCACCCCGGCGCATGACGGCACCGACGCGCACCGTGGCTGTCGAAAGCGATAAAAATGGCTTTGAATCTGGAACAGAAGATCTTTGCGCCCAACTACATCCCAACTGCCCGCCCCAAAATCCGCACATTCCCTTCTTCCTCCAACTCCTCGCCCCCATCCACACCCTTGAGCCGCTTCTCAATCACCCGCGTGCGTATTGCCGCATCATCCACCGTCTGGGTCGCCTGCTCCAGCCGCTTACGGATCACCTCCAGCACCTGCGAATACTTCCCAAACTGGACCTTCACGTCGCCCAGCAGCTTCCACACTTCGCCCGATCGCTGCTGAATCGCCAGCGTCCGGAATCCCATCTGCAAACTGTTCAGCAGCGCCGCAAAGGTCGTCGGTCCGGCCAGCACCACGCGGAAATCGCGCTGCAATGCCTCGACCAGCCCAGGGCGCCGCAACGTCTCCGCATACAGCCCTTCCGTCGCCAGGAATAAGATCCCGAAATCCGTCGTGTGCGGGGGCGCCAGGTACTTCGTGCTGAACGTTCTCGCACACGTCCGCACCACCGTTTCAAGCTCCTTTGCGCACAACTCCACAGCCGCGGCATCGCTCGTCTCAGACGCCTTGACCAGCCGCTGATAACACTCCGAAGGAAACTTCGCATCCACCGGCAGCCACACGGGCGCATTCCCATCGCCCGGCAGCTTGATCGCAAACTCCACGCGCTCGCCCCGCCCGGTCGGCGAAATATTCCGCTCAAACTGCCCCGGCGCGAGCATCTGCGTCAGCAGGTTTTCGAGCTGCACCTCGCCCCAGGCGCCCCGCGTCGTCACATTTGACAGCACGCGCTTCAGATCGCCCACGCCGGACGCCAGATTCTGCATCTCGCCCAGCCCGCGATGCACCTGTTCCAGCCGCTCGCTCACCAGCCGGAAAGATTCGCCCAGGCGCTTTTCGAGCGTGGTCTGCAGCTTCTCATCCACCGTCTGCCGCATGGTCTCGAGCCGCTGATCGATCATGGCCGAGAGCCGATGCGCGCTCCCCGCCAACTCCTCCCGCAAAGCCCGGCTCTCTTCCGATTGATTGCGCTGGCTGCGGGCCATCTCATCGCGCAGCCGCGCTTCGGAAGCATCCTGCGACCGCAGTCGTGACAGCAAAATCAGGCAGACGGCGAGCACCGCCGCAAGCAATATCAGGATCAAAACCGCGCATACCGCTAAAAACATTTTCGCCCCGCTCTGTTTTTAGGATATATCAGTTCAGACGCCGAACGGCCGCCTCAATCTCCTTCGCGAGCCGTGCATAATCGGTCCCCTCCAGCCGCATTGGAGCCCCGAAAATCACCCGCGCCCGTCCCGGTGTCGCGTACCACGCGTTCTTATGCAGCACGCGTTCCAGACCTTCGAGCCGGATTGGAATCACCGGAATGCCCAGCCGCGACGCCAGCAGCGCCGCCCCCGGTTGAAACGGCAGAATCTCCCCCGTATCCGTGCGTTTGCCCTCCGGAAAGATCAGGATCGAAAACCCGTCCGCCGCCAGTTCACCCGCATAGCGAATCGCCTCCCGGGTCCCGTCCTCGCGCTGCGGCAGAGGAAACGCGTTGAACACCAGGCACGAAAGATAGTAGTTCAGACTGCTGGTAAACCGCTCGAGCAAGGTATGCCGCTGGGGATGGAAATGCCCGTCGAAGAACTCCTTCGCCATGGCGGGCGCGGTCCGGTAGCGCCACCCATACTTCATCGCCCAGAAGATGGCCGGCACGTCGAAATGGCTCTGATGATTCGATGCGAAGATCACCGGCCCCTCAAACCCGCGAAGATTGTGAGCGCCCTCGACTTTGATCCACGCGAACAGCCTCGCCAGTGGCAGGATGATTGCCGGCAGCACCAGACGCCGCAGCAAACGCGACGGCCAGGAACGATTCCACTCCGGAAACACCAGAGGCTCGGCTGGCAGCGAAGCCACCGTCTGGCTCTGCATCTCAACAGGCACGCCGGTCCGATGCTCGATTTCCATCATGACCTCGATCCGGTCGAGCGAACTCAACCCCGGGTCGTCCAGCGAACGAGCCACTGGCGCCTCCGAAGCCGCGGGCGAACGACCTGCTACCCAGGCGGCGATCTCTACGCGCTTCAGCTTCCCAGTGCCCGATGTCCGAGGCAGCGACTCGCCAGGCCAAACCGAAAATCCGCGAATCCCCTGATGCGCCTCCAGCTTCGAATTCGCCATAGCCACCACCCCTGCCGCATCCACGTTATTCGCGAGCACCAGCACCGCATGCACCCGCTCGTTCGCGCCCTCCTTCGCAGCCACAACAGCCGATTCCCGCACGCCCTCCATCGCGTTCAAGACCCGCTCCACATCCTCGGGAAACACGTTCAACCCGCTGGGCGAAACGATCATCTCCTTCCTGCGCCCCAGGATATGCAGGTTCTTCGTCTCGTCCAGTTCGCCGATGTCGCCGGTATGCAGCCAGCCCTCAGCATCGAGCATCGAACCGGCGTCCTCACCGTAATAGCCGGGGGTCACATTCTCGCCGCGCAGCAGGATTTCGCCATCCTCCGCGATGCGAATTTCCACCCCGGAAATCGCCTTCCCCACGCTGCCCCTCCGCGTCTCCATCGGATGGTTCAGCGTCGCCACAGGAGCCGTTTCCGTCAGCCCGTAACCCTGAATCACCACATACCCGAGCTTCCGCCAGAACTCTTCCAGATCGGGATCGAGCGGCGCAGCCCCCACCACAAAGCTCCAGAACTTCCACCCCAACAGACGGTGCACCGCGCGGTACTGCCACCAGCTCGCATACCACTTCGCACCAGCCCGTGGCTCGGCGGCCGCGGGCACCGCATGCACAATGTAATCGCGCATCAGCTCCAGCATCTGCGGCACGCACACCAGCACTGAAATACGCCGCCGCTGAATTAACCGGGTAAT
>JBDUBZ010000202.1:0-7549 GCA_040003745.1 Terriglobia bacterium | reverse complement strand
CTTTCAAACCCGTGCCATCCACGACAGGCTTCCCGCCGACGAACCCTGTCAGCGTTTTTGCGAGGTCACCCATGGTGACGCTGGCTCCGGCATTGCGGGCGCGGCCGGGCATCATAATCGTGATCGGGTGGCCGGGAGCTTTCGGCAGATTCGGAAAGCCATCCTTCCCTATTTCGAATTTTTGCGGGCCTCCTGGCGGCGGTGGCGGAAGGTCGGCAGGTGCGGCATCGGTGTCGACTGGAGCGGCCTGTTTCAGTCTCGGACCGTTCTTCGCGACCACCAGATCAAAGGCGGCCATCTCCTTTTTGTCGTGGTGGACGGTCAACTTGAAACGATCTGCCAGCAGATTCTGCAGCATCAGGCGGAACTGATCTTTGGTGGCGCCTTCGGGCACTTTGGCGTTGATGTCGAATCGGTCGCCGTCGATGCTGGAAGGCCCGGTCAGCTGATAACGCTGAATGTCATACGCCTGGGTGATCAGCATGGAAATTGAGCAGTTCATGCATTTAAACAGGCCGGGGTCCGACGTGCCCGGTCCGCCCGACGTGCCTACCCGCATCATGCCTCCCAGGGGAGGCGGGGCTGGTTTGATAGACGCGGCATCGAACACAGGGCCTTCGGCGAGGGCTGAGATCGCGAAGATGAGACCGCAAATCGTTTTGACCATGCCTTGTATGACGCCGGATGCAAAGGAAGGTTTGCTTATTTTGAGCTCAAGCCGCCGTCGACTGCAACCAATTGTCCCGTGATGAACCGAGTACTGCGCAGAAAAAACAGGACTGCTTCGGCAATTTCCTCGCCAGTTCCGGCTCGCCGGGCAGGGGTCGCCGAAATCAGGCTCTCGACGCGACTATCGATTTTGCCGAAAGGAATGACGCCAGGGGCTACTGAATTGACGGAAATATGCGGCGCCCAGGCTTTCGCCAGCGCTTTAGTCAGCATTACGACGCCTGCCTTCGACGCGCAGTAGTGGGCATGATGAGCCCACGGATGCAGGGCGCCCAGCGAACTGAGATTCACGATGTGTCCCCCGCTTCCGGCCAGCATGATTTTGGCAGCGGCCTGGCAGGAAAAGAAAACGGACTTCAGATTTACAGAGTGGATGAAATCCCAATCGTTCTCTTCGATTTCGAGAGGGTCGAAGCGGGTGAAGCGCGCGGCGTTGTTGACCAGCCCGTCGAGGGTTCCGAAATGCTGCGCGACGCGGTCGAACAAAGCCCGGATTTCGACCACACTTTCGAGGTTGGCCTGAAAGACCGGTGCATCTCCGCATTCCGCGGCCGTGGCGAGGGCCTCGGCTTCGGACCGGCCGTAGTGGATGGCTACGCGGGCGCCTTCGGCCGCGAGGGCAAGGGCTATCGACCGCCCAATTCTCTTCGCGCCGCCGGTAACGAGGACGACCTTGTTTTCGAGACTCATGCGCCCACCTGCAACTCGTGCTCGTCTTCCTGGGCGTCTGTCAGAGCGGCTGCCTGAAGGGGCGGTTCGGGAAGCAGACCGCGCCAGTTGGCCCACGCCCAAAAGAAGGCGGTAGTGGAACTGATAATCCCCGACCAGAGCCCGATCGTTCGGGGGCTGTAGACGGTTGACGCCGCGCCCGCCGCCATCATGGACAACAGCATAACCGACCACGTGATGGATTCGATAGTCGAGAAAACGCGCCCCCTGTAGCGGTCTTCCACATGGCGCAGCAGTTGCGAGAAATTCAGCACCCCGCTGACCGCGACGCCGGCTCGCGAGAGCGCGATGAAGACGCAGGCCCAGCCGAGGGTGGGCATCTGACTGAACAGGACATAAGCGCCGCCGTGAATAAGATAGACGATCGGGATGGTGCGTTTGTATTGCTGGAAGGTGAGGCGTTTGCCCAGCCAGTAGGCGACCGCGCCCCCGATGAGCAGGCCAATGCCAGCGCAGCCCCAGATGATGCCGATGCCCATGGGTCCGGCGCGGAATACCCTTTCGGCAAACAGACTGAACAGGATCTGTGCCGCGCCGCCGCCGGTGGCCCACCCGGCGCTGATCAGCACAATACCCATGATGAGCGGCGTGGACCGGACATATTTCAGGCCCTCGCGAAATTCGTGGAGACCGGTCTTGCGGGAACGCCCTTCGACTCTGGCCGCGCGGAAGCCGCCAGGTTTTTTGAGCATCGATATACAGGCCGCCGACACGATGAACGAGAGAGCGTTACACGTGAAAGCAATTCGGTAACCGGATTGAACACCGACCGCACCCAAGAATGCACCGAGAGTCAGGCTGGCCCAGGACGTGGTCTGCGTCATGGTGTTCGCGGCGTGGAGCTCTTCCGGAGTCGCAATGCTCGGCAGGATGGAGGCGCGTCCGCTGGTGAAGAACGGGGAGGCGAACATCAGCATCGCGCTGAGCACATACAGGAGCCAGTCGTCCTTATACCAGAGGCAGCCGATGAAGCCGAGGGCGATGACAGCGCGCACAAGATCGCTTGCGATCATGACCCTTTTGCGATTCAGACGGTCAAGCAGGACACCGGCAATGGGACCCGCCAAAAGCATCGACACGGCGCGGGAGAGAAAGACGCCCGTGACCACGAGGCCGGAGTTGGGATGGTCCATCGCCAGACTCATGACGGCAATGTTGTTGAAGTGGTCGCCCACTTCGCTGACGACCTGGCCCGACCAGGTGAAGCGGTAATTGCGATTGGTGCGGAGCAGGCGTGTGAAGGCGCTCATCCGAACCGCTCCGTAATAAATACGCCAGTCAGGATGACGGCGCCGGCGGCCACGGTGGCGGAGGTAAGGCGCTCACTCAGGACCACCATCGCCATGATGGCGGCGAAAACCGGCTGCAGATACTGGACGGCAGCCATGCGCGAGGCGGAAATGCGTTCGAGCGCGTAGTAATAGATGAGATAGCAGACCACTGAAGAGATGGCCGCCATGTAGAGCAGCGCCGCCCAGGCTACCCACGATACGCGTGAGAAATCGAAGGTTCGGCCGCCCCACCAAAGAGCCGGCGCAAGAACAATCGCGCCTCCAAAATAGGCGAAGGCGTTGACGGCGATGCCGCCTCCCTCGGGCCGGTGGCGCTTACCGAAAGCGGTGAGGCCCGAGAACATGAGCGCCGAGAGCATGACGAAGAAGTCTCCGAGCAGAGTCGGCGACCCCGCGGATTTCGCAGGCTTGAAGATCTGCAGGGTGGCGACACCCGCGATCGCAATCGCCATGCCCAGCAGCTTCGGCCAGGTGATGCGTTCGAGCTTCATCAGACCAGCCATCATGAGCACCCACACCGGTATGGTCGCCATGATCATGGATGAGTGAACCACCGTGGTGCGCGAGGTGCCCAGGACCCAGAAGAACTGGTTCATGGTGATGCCCACGACGCCGAGGAGCGCCAGCAGACGGAATTCGGGCCATTTCATGGGCGTGGTCCGGCGGCGGAACTGACGCCAGTAAGCGGGCGCCATCAGCACGGCGGCGATCATCGTCCGGATCGACATGACGAGCACCGCCGGAACCTCGCGGAACGCGATCTTAGCCGCGATGTAGTTGCCGGCCCACATCACAACCATGAGGGAAATCAGGCAGTAAAGAAGGAAGCGCGGGCTCAACTCACCGCTTCCTCACGCAAAGTGATGTGCCGGATAAAATCGAGATCAAGCTCGTAGCCGAAGCCCGGCTCGTCGCGCAGGGCAATGGTCCCCTGAGGCGTGGTATCCACTTCGGGAACGATGATGTCTCGTTTCCAGTAACGGCGGCTGGCCGATATATCTCCGGGCAGCGTGAAGTTGGGCAGCGTAGCCAGCGCGATGTTGTGAGCGCGCCCGATGCCGGCTTCGAGCATGCCGCCACACCAGACGGGAATGGCGCCGGCCTCGCAGATGTCATGAACCCGCTTCGCTTCGGCGAAGCCACCCACGCGGCCGAGTTTGATATTCACGATACGGCAGGCCTTGAGGCGCAGGGCCTGCCCGGCGTGGTGTGCGGAGCGGATCGATTCATCGAGACAGATGGGCGTCTGAAGCTGGGCCTGCAGCAGCGCGTGGTCGATGATGTCATCGTGCGCGAGCGGCTGTTCGATCATCATCAGATAAAATTCGTCGAGATCTTTGAGGCGCGGGGTATCGGCCAGAGTGTAGGCGGAGTTCGCGTCGGCCATGAGGCGGATGGCGGGAAAGCGCTCACGCACGCGCCGGATCACGTCGACGTCCCAGCCCGGCTTGATCTTCATCTTGATGCGCTGATAACCGGCGGCCAGTTCGGTTCCGATTTTCTCGATGAGCTGTTCGACGGAATCCTGAATTCCTATGGAAACGCCGCAGGGGATCTCGCGCCGGGCGCCCGCGCCGATTTCTTTCCAGAGCGGATTGCCGTGGCTGCGCGCCTGCCAATCCCAAACCGCCGCTTCGACGCCCCCGCGCGCCATGTTGTGGCCGCGGATGTGCCGGGTCAGGGGATCGATATCGGCGGCACTCTGGATATCGCGGTTCAGCAGGCGGGGCGCAACGTAATCGCGCGCGATGAGCCAGGTGGATTCAGTCCATTCTTCGTTATAGAAGGGATTCTCACCGGCCGTGATCTCGCCCCAGCCCGAGAGGCCGTCGCCAACCACCTCGACGATGACGATATCGCGCTCGTAAGTGCGGCTGAAGCTGGTCTCGAAGAAGTGCACCAGCGGCATTTTCAGGTGCCGGAGTACGATGCGTTCAATCCTCATGAAAGCTCCGCCAGCAGATAAACGCCGGTATCGTGAAGGCGCTCGATTCCAGTTACTGTCAGTCCGCACGCGAAGGCGGCATCGAACCGGGCGGCGATGGCGGCCTGGATGCACCGCGCTTCAGTGTTCGCCTTCAGCCTGATGCCGTTCGGGACTACGATGCGATCGACCACTGGGTATTTCTCCAGCGGCGCGCCAGCGATAGCAGCGAGGACGCGCGGCGAACGAATCCACCATTCGGCGATACAGCGATCGGTCGGCAGGCCCCCGTGCAAATGGCTGCTGCTGGAGCCGTACTGGTTATGCACATACCGCTCGATGATGGCTCCGAGACGTTCCACGTTGAAAAAAGCGTTGCGCATTTCAAGGGGATCGAAGGTCCATTCGATGAGATCGATGCCCTTTTCGAGAGCGTCCTCGCGCTGCCGTAATTTGAGGCGGCGCCCGATTCCGAGATCGCGGAATTCGGGCAGGACGCCGAGCATGTGGCCGTGGAGATAGGCGCGGCCGCCCGGCTTCAGACCGGGGATAGCAAGGCAGAAGGCGATCATCCTGCCGCCATGAAACGCGCCGAATGCGTGACCGCCGATTTTGGCTGCGACCACGAACAGACGCACCGGAAGCAACTCGATTTCGTCGAAGCCCCAGATGGTTCGCTGCAGTGCCACGGCCTCGCGAAACTGTGCTTCGGTGGTGAGGAGGTCGATAACTACTTCTTCGCTTCCTGCCACAGAGCCTCCAGATCTTCAATGGCGGTTCCGGAAACCTGCCTTCCCTGCTCCGCGAGACGACGCTCGATGTGGCTGAAGCGCAGACGAAATTTGGAGTTGGTGCGGCGCAGGGCCTGTTCGGGATCAACCTTCACGAAACGCGCCAGATTCACGATGACGAAGAGCAGATCGCCCAGTTCGTCTTCCATCTGGTCCTGCGAAGCGCACTTGCGGGCCTCGGCGAACTCGGCGAGTTCTTCGTGCAGCTTTTCGACGACCTGCGCGGCGTCAGACCAGTCGAACCCGACGCCCGCGGCACGGGACGTGATCTGCTGAGCCTCTACCAGCGCCGGCAGAGCGCGTGGCACGGTATCGAGCAGGCCCTGCGGCGCTTCGGGCTTGCTCCTGCGCTCTTCGGCCTTGATCTCGTCCCACCGCTTTTTGACATCGTCGCCTGTGGCGGCGGATTCTTCCGCGAACACATGGGGATGACGGCGAACTAGTTTTCCGTTGATAGCATCAAGCGAATCCGCGATGTTGAAGTGCTTTTCTTCGGAGGCCATCTGCGCGTAGAAAACGGCCTGCAGCAGAAAATCGCCGAGTTCGTCCCGCAAGTCGTTCCAGTCGCGGCGGTCGATGGCGTCGAGAACTTCATAGGTCTCTTCGAGCGTGTATTTCCGGATGGAATCGAACGATTGCTCGCGATCCCAGGGGCAGCCGCCGGGGGCGCGCAGACGGTCCATGATTTCAACCAGGCGTTGAAATTTGAGACCTGTGGCGCTGGGAGTTTCTTCCATTTCAAGATTGTGGGGGTAAGTCCCAATGTAACATCCGGCCACCGGGTTGTAGACTGATAACAGATGAGCGAAATGGCCGAAAGTCACGCGGATGAACTCTTCCGCGAGGGCGGAAGCGGCTTTGAAGACGACGATTCCCGGCCGGCGCTGCCCGTGGCCGATTTCGATTTTTTAATCTACTCGCTGCGCCTGCAGGCGGAGATGAATCTGGGTCTGCTGCCCTTCGCCGATCAACAAAAGCCCGATTTCGAACTGGCGAGCCACAACATCGATCTGCTGGCGATGCTGCAGGAGAAGACGAAAGGAAATCTTTCGCCCGAAGAACAGCTCGCTCTGGATAATTCGGTGACTGAGCTGCGCTTTCGATTTGTGCAGGCGAAGAACAAGGCGGAGTGAAGATTACGGTACTCGGCTCGGGCACGAGTTCCGGCGTCCCCACGATCGGATGCCGGTGCGAGGTGTGCCTTTCGAGCGATCCCAGGGACAAGCGGTTGCGGCCTTCCATTTTGATTCAGGCTGGGGGACGGAACATCATTATCGATACGACGCCAGATTTCCGCGCGCAGGTTTTGCGAACGGGGCTCGACCGGCTGGACGCGGTGGTTTTCACCCACAGCCACGCCGATCACATTCTGGGACTCGACGATGTTCGTCCTTTCAATTTCCGGCATAAGACGCGCATTCCCATCTACGCCGCCCCCGCTGCGTTCGAGGTCATCGGAAGAGTGTTCGAATACGTATTCGACAACCGCGCGCGTCTGACCGCAGTGCCGCAGCTGGACGTGAATCTGATTGGCGGCGAGGCGTTCGACGTGGCCGGCGTGCGGTTTGAGCCTATACCGATCCGGCATGGCGACAGCATGATTCACGGATTCCGCGTTGGCGATGCGGCCTATCTGACGGATCACAGCGAGATCCCGGAATCATCAATGGCGAAGCTGCAGGGTTTGGATGTACTGTTTCTCGATGCGCTCCGGCACAAGCCGCACCCGACGCATTCCACGGTGGCGACCTCAGTTGAAACCGCGAAAGCATTGCGGGCAAAGCGCACTTTTTTTACGCATATCTGTCACGATCTGCCACACGCCGCGACTGAGGCTGCACTGCCTGAGGGTATCTTTCTGGCATATGACGGATTGCAGATCGAATCGATTAACGACGCGAACGGCGGCGAATGAAAATTTTCCGTTCCGCGAGTGAAGTACCCCGGATATTTGGACCGTGCGCAGTCACGATCGGCAACTTCGACGGGCTGCACATCGGGCACAGGCAGATCATGCGGCGGCTGGTGGAGATCGCGCGCGAAAGGGGTCTGGTTCCGGCGGTACTGACATTCGATCCGCATCC
>JBDUBZ010000201.1:0-7570 GCA_040003745.1 Terriglobia bacterium | reverse complement strand
AGCGAAGGTACATTCAGAAGCTCCACCCCATTGATCGGCGAAGCTTCCGGCAACCTTTAGCCAGACGCTACAGGTAAAAATTTCTGTCCCATGCGTGCCGGCGGAGTACCTCCAGTGTTCTATCCGGGAGCGGACCCTGTCCCGACGCGATCACATTCGCCTGTACGCTTGAAATCGATCGCATACCCGGAATCACCGTCGATACCGCGGGATGCGAAAGACAGAACCGGATGGCGGCCTGCGCCACATGGGTCGGGTCCGGAAGGCCGAGCTCGGCTGCGATCCGCGCCACGCGATCGGCTACCTGCGCTTTGCGATCGTCTCTGAAGTAGTGGTTCCGGAAGTCGCCCTCTGGAAAGACCGTATCTTCCGCGATGCGCCCCGTCAATGACCCTTCATCGAAAGGAACTCGCGCCAGCACGCCGATGTTATGGGCAAGGCAGGCCGGGAACAACTCCCGTTCCGGTGTCTGGTCGAAGATGTTATAGATCACCTGCACGGTGTCGATCAAGCCGGTCTCTATAATGCCGATCGCGGTCTCCGGCTGGTGATCGTTGATGGAAATGCCCACCGCCCTCACTTTTCCCGACGACTTGAGATCCTCAAATGCACGCCGCCAGTCGTCGCGGTCGAGCCACGCCGGGTTCCACACGTGAAGCTGCTGCAGATCGATCGTCCCGACGCCGAGGTTCCGCAGGCTTTCTTCGGTCGATTGAATGATGTATTGGTACGGGAATACCTCTTCGATCCCTATGCCCGGCCGCGCGGGCCACAGGCGGTTCTTCGGCGGCACTTTGCTCGCGATGTAAATTCTGACGCCGGCATCCGACACCGCACGCCCCACCAGTTGCTCGCTCTTGCCGTCTCCGTAAGCGAGCGCAGTATCGATGAAATTTACGCCCTGTTCGATGGCGAGACGCAAGGCCGCCATAGAAGTGTCGTCGGAAGCGCCGATCCACTGTTTACCGCTGATTCCCCAGGCGCCATAGCCAACCTCGCTGACGTGAAAGCCCGTTCTGCCCAGCTGTCTGTATTTCATGCTAATCGAGACCCTTCCGCAAAAACTGTCCGATCGACCGCGTTGCCTGCCGAATACGGTGCTCGTTTTCGACCAGCGCAAAACGCACGAACCCTTCGCCCATAGGCCCGAAGCCCACCCCCGGAGACACGCCCACCAACGCCTTCTCCATCAACAGCTTCGAAAATTCGAGCGATCCTATGGCGCGATACTTCTCGGGCAGGGCGCTCCACAGGAACATCGTGCCCCTCGGCGGCTCCACGGGCCAGCCGGCCCGGTTGAGTCCGTCCACCAATACATCGCGGCGCTTTTGGTATCCGGCGCGAATATGATCGGTATCGGCATCGCATTCCCGCAGCGCGACGATCGCCGCAATCTGGATCGGCTGAAACACGCCGTAATCGAGATAGCTTTTAATACGCGCGAGTGCCGCGATCATCTTTGGATTGCCCAGGCAGTAGCCCACGCGCCATCCGGCCATGTCATAACTCTTCGACATGGAAAAGATCTCGACGGCCACTTCCTTAGCACCCGGAACCTGAAGGATGCTGGGCGGGACATAGCCGTCGAAGCCAAGGTCCGCATAAGCGAAATCATGGACGATCAGCGTGCCATGCTTACGCGCCAGTTCCACGATCTCCGTCAAAAAGGCCAGATCGACACACGTCGTAGTCGGATTGTGCGGGAACGAAATCAGCAGCATCTTGGGCGGCTTATTGCCATCCCGGTACAAATCGTGCAGCCGGTCGAGAAAAGTCTGGGGATCGGGGATCGGCAACAGGCACGGTGTGCCCTCAGACATGATCACGCCGTATTGATGAATGGGATAAGCCGGGTTCGGCGCGGCCACTACATCTCCAGGACCGACGGTCGCAAAAAGGAGATGCGCGAGAGCGTCCTTCGCCCCCATCGTGACAATGGCCTCTTTGTCGGGATCGAGATCCACGTTGTGCTTGCGCTTGTAGCGCTCGACAATGGCCTCACGCAAGTGCTGAATCCCGCGCGATTGCGAATACCGGTGGTTCTTCGGGTTGCGCGCCGCTTCAATCAGCTTGTCAACCACCACCTGCGGTGTCGCACCATCGGGATTGCCCATTCCGAGGTCGACCACGTCCATATTTGCCGCGCGTGCCTTTGCCTTCATCTCGTTGATGACGGCAAAAACATAGGGCGGAAGTTTACGGATACGGTAGAAATCGTCGGTTCCTGACATGGGAGCTTCTATTTTAAGACAGTCGCGTCACTGCCCGTCTTAACGGGGGTCCGGCGGTGGTCCGCGCTACAATTAAAGATTCGTTTTAAGTCAGGAGATTTCCCTTACAATGTTCGATCTGTTTCGCAGCCGCGATAAAGTTGTGCGTCTTATGTTGACCGGCATGCTTTGTCTGGTGGCGCTGTCCATGGTGACGTATCTGATTCCCGGTTCGGGTGGGGGCTTTGGCAGCGGGAATAGCGCCGATCAGACTATCGTCGCCTCAATCGGCAAGGAAGAAGTGACATCGCGGGACGTTTCGCGCGCGGTCCAGAATATGACCCGCAGCCGCCAGATGCCGCCCGAGCTTCTCTCCATTTATGTCCCACAAATCGTCAAGCAAATCATCGACGAGCGCACAATGGCGTACGAGGCAAACCGCCTCGGCCTGCGGGTCACGCCCGAAGAAACGGACAGCGCCATCATCGATACCCTTCCGCCGGAGCTGGTAAAAAACGGCAAAGTGGATGGAGCCACGCTGAGCGCTCTCCTGCAACAGCAGGGGATGACGATGGCCGATCTGAAAGCCAGCACCGCGCGCCAGCTGCTCGTCAGCCGTCTCGAGCAGATCGTGGCGCAGGGAGTGGTGGTTTCGCCCCGGGATATTGAGACGGAATTCCGCAAACGCAATGACAAGGCGAAAATCCAGTACGCCCTTCTCGCTCCGGCAAAATACCAGTCTGAAGCCGAGCCGAGCGAAGCCGAAATCAAGGCTTATTACGAAGCGCACAAGGCGGATTTCAAGGTCGCAGAAAAAAAGAGCTACGCGATCATCACGCTTGATCCGCAGGCCATTGGCGCCCGAATCCAGCCGACCGACGCCCAGCTGCAGGCCGACTACAACAGTCGCCGCAACGATTTCCAGACGCCCGAGCGCGTCAAAGCCCGTCACATTCTGTTGAAGATCGATGCGGCGAACACCGATGCAGTCGTCAAACCGAAGGCCGAGGCCCTGCTGAAACAAGTTCAGGCTGGCGGCGATTTCGCGAAAATAGCCAAAGAGAATTCGCAGGACACCGGCTCCGCCGTCCAGGGTGGCGAGCTTGGTTTCCTCGTCAAAGGCCAGACCGTGCCGGAGTTTGAAAAGGCTGCGTTCGCATTGCAGCCCGGCCAGATCAGCGGTCTCGTGAAGAGCCAGTTCGGTTATCACATTATCCAGTCGGAGGCGCATGAGCAGGCGCGGCTGCAGCCTTTCGACGAGGTGAAGCCTCAGCTCATTGCCGATTACCAAAAGCGGCAGGCTTCAAGAGAAATGCAGAGTATCACGGATAAGGTGCTGGCCGAACTTAAGAAAGATCCGCTCCATCCTGAGAAAGCGGCAGAACTGGCCAACACGACTGTCACCCGGGCGGAAAACGTTCAGGCGGGCGACCCCATCCCGGGCATCGGCACTTCCAAAGAATTCGACGATGGAACCGCCGCGCTGCGCAAAGGCGAGGTGACCCCCGGACCGATCGTCCTGCAGAACGGACGGGCCGTACTGGCTGTTGTGACAGATGTGCAGCCCGCGCATGCCGCGAGTCTGGAGGAAGCCAAAGCGGACGTGAAGAACAAGGCTTCGCAGGAAAAGCTGAACAAGCTGCTCGATCAAAAGTCCAACGACCTTATCGCGAAAGCGAAAACGATGGATAACGATCTGGAAAAGGCCGGCAAAGCACTCAACATCGAGATCAAAACATCACCGGATGTGGATCGTCAGGGCTCAATTGAATCGGTGGGCTCCACGTCGTCCGTTCCCGAGATTTTCACGAAGCCTGTTGGTTCACTCATCGGCCCCGTTCAAGTGTCGGGTGGACGGTTAATTGCCCGAATCGTATCGAGAACGCCCGCGAACATCGCCGAAATGGCGGCCCAGGCGAATTCAATCCGCGATGAAATCCGGCAGCAGCGCGCCCGTGATCGCGCCCAGATTTTTCAGGAAGGGCTCCGCGAGAGGCTGAAGGCGGACGGCAAGCTCAAGGTCCATCAGGATGTGATCGACGGGATCGTTCGCAATTACCAGCGCACCTGAACATCATTCAATCAACCCAGATGAACGAGATCGTCGGATTTCTCAAATCGCTCTACAACGCCGAGCGGTTGCTGGAAATGGTGCGCATGCTTCTCGCCAGTCCCCTTGGGGTGGCGGGGCTTGCCGCCATAGTCTTCGCGGAAACCGGTCTGCTGGTTGGGTTTTTCCTGCCCGGAGATTCTCTGCTCTTTAGTGTGGGCGTCGCCAGCGGGGCGGCCAGCATCAGCGCCTCGCTGCTGGCCCTGATCCTGATGTGCGCCGTGATTTTGGGCGACAACGTGGGATATTTTCTGGGCTACCAAACTGGCCCCCGTATCTTCAGCCGGCCGAAATCGAAGTTGTTCAAGCCGGAGCATCTGGAACGCACTCACGAATTCTACGAGCGCCACGGACCGAAGGCCCTGATCTATGCTCGTTTCGTTCCCATCGTGCGCACGTTTACTCCCTTCGTGGCGGGCGTAGCGCGCATGCGTTACGCGAAATTTCTGTTGTACAGCCTCTTCGGCGGCGTACTCTGGATCGCTTTCATGATCACGCTGGGATACGAACTCGGTCAAATTCCGATCGTGCGCCGGAACTTCGAAAAGGTCGTGATCGGGGTCGTGGTCTTATCGCTCGTGCCTGTATTTATTCAGGCGCGTCACCGTTCGGCGCCGTCAGGTAAAGCTTAACCCTGTTGCTTTCCTCGTTGTTCATCAGAATCCGCAGTTCGCTCGCGCCGCGGTTGACCAGCTGCGGAATCTGCAACTCCACCAGATAATACCCGATATAGCCAGGCGCGAGGGTTGCCCTCGTGACTTTCAGCGGCGTCCCATCCAGAAAAGCTGTGACGGCGCCGCGAACGGCCGGTGGCGAATCCAATGGCGCCGGCACACCGGTAGGCCAGTCTGGAGTGACCCGGCCGAGTCCGGTAGTCAGGATTTGCACCAGAGAGCCGGCCCGTACCGCGATATTTGGATCCATGTTGATGCCGCTCGCGGCATCGAGCACCACGGGCGCACCTTCGGGATCGATGAAGATGGCGGGCGCCGCATCTTTCACAGTCAGGGGCAGGGTCCACCGCTCGTTTGAGCCCTCAAGCGCGAGCTGGTAAGACCCTGCGGCCGCTTCGAAGGGCACTTGCAGCTCTGAACTTTGCGCCGAGGCTGCGATGACCGGGTAAGACGTGACGCCGGTTCGGCCCTGCGTAATATTGGCGCCGATCACACTGATCACCGACCCGGGCGCCGCCGGCCGATCGCTCATATCGGCTCCGTTGACAATATGAACGGCGCGCGTCCGGTGGGGCGCGGGCGTTTCAAAAACACCGTAACCATCGAGCGCTACGGTCAGAGTGTTGTCGTTGTTTAAACGCACATCCCACGCAGCCGAGGCGGGCAGGTCGCGCGAGATCGGCTTCCAGACTGCCGCGACCGGGCCCGCGTCGTTCAGTGATATGTTCGCCGAGAACACTCCCCGGTCGGTAGCAAGATAGACGACCCCGGCAGAACGGTCGGCGGCAACACCGTGTATAGGAGCCGTCGGGAGAGAGCCAGTGACGTCATCCCAGAACAAGCCGCCGTTGACAGTCCGCATCAGATGGGTTCCGATCGCTGCCAGCGCGGAATCGGGACGCTCGGAATCGATCCAGATTCGTGTTACCGGAACGCCCGTGGGTTTGGAAAATGGATTCCAGCGGCCGCCGCCATCGTGGGAGACCAGGAGCATTCCGTCGGCCGTGCCAAGGTAAATGAGCGCACCCGACTGCGCGGCCGCGCCCAGACTCAGGCCAAACCGGGCCTTCAGCGCAATCTCGGGATCCTTACGGTCGGTCGGCTTCCAGGCGCCCGATTCAACCGCTACCACGCTCCCGTCGGCGAGTACAAGCGTTCGGCGGTTCAGAAGTTTTCGCGCCGGGAGGTTGGGAAAATCATCGTTGAGACCGGCCCAGGAAAGCCCGCCATCAAGCGAACGCCAGACCCCATGCGCGTTTGCGGCGACCAGTTCTCTCGCATTCACCGGTGAGGGTGCGACGCTGGTGAACCCGTCCCCGATCACCGAATTGTTGTTGAAACCCGTCAGGTTCAGCCATGTCCGTCCGTAATCGTCGGAGGCATAGAGATTGTCACTGCGGGTGGAATAAATTCGGGGGAATGCCGCTATCGAAGGTGTTGGCGCGGCGGAAGTGTTCAGCCGCCAATGTTGAAAATCGGAAGTTTCGAAGATCCGGCCCCCCGGGGTTTGCGCGAGTAACCGCGACCCGCGATCCGCGTACCAGACCGATGCTACCGGGCCCGTCGCTGGGCTCGCGTAACCGGCGCTGAGAGCGGTGCCGGCAACGTGCCTCCAGACGGTCGTCTGTCCATAACCGGCCATGACTCCCAAAAGGCCAGCCACGGCGATCCTCGCTCTTGTCTCACATCGACACATCGACGTGTCTCGATTCTACCTCATCCGGTGGAGAGGACATTGAGAACCCCAGTATTTCCCGTGCTTTGGCCTGAAATGGAGGCCCTGGCGGAAAACGTTCCTGCATGTTGAGTGCTATTCTTTATCTGTTAACGGTGACACCTTTCAGATCCATATTCGCGCTTGTTCTGCTGCTTTGCGCAGGTGTGAATCTGCGTGCCCAGGACCCGGATGGGGCTGCCAGATTACTGGCTTTCACCGGTCGGCTTTCGGTGATGCGCGATGGTACCGCATGGGCGCTCAATACCGGCGATTCCGTGAAACCGCAGCAAATGATCGTCACCGGCCCCGATGGCTGGGGTGTTTTTCAGGTCGCCGATGGCAGTAAATTCGAGGTATACCCCAATTCGAAGATCGTTTTCCGTGCGAACCGCGGGGATTGGAAAGACTTTCTTGAAGTCTGGCTGGGTAAAGTTCGCGTCCAGATCGAGCATTTTGGTGGTCTGCCCAACAATAATAAGGTCACGACGCCCAGCGCGGTAATTTCTGTTCGCGGCACTACTTTCGACGTCACCGTTGAGGATGAGTCCGCCACCACTCTGGTGGAGGACGAGGAAGGCGTAGTCGAGGTCAGGCACCTGCTGAAATCGGGCACTCGGGTCCTGACGGCGGGTGAATCGGTGCGGATCTTCAAAAACGATCCTCTTGCCAAAGCGCTCATCGACCGGGGCAGCATCATCCAGAAGGTGGCCAAAGCCGCCTCGGACGCGTTCTATCAGGCAGCTTTGAATGCGCGCAACGCCGGGTCGGTGGCGCGGGGAATCCCTGGCGGTGGCACGACGACCACTGGCTCGGGCGACAAGAATACGGGGACCGGCGCGCCTCCTCCGCTCCTTGCCGC
>JBDUBZ010000200.1:0-7588 GCA_040003745.1 Terriglobia bacterium | reverse complement strand
CAGGGAAGCAGGTGCCCCCGCGGCAATCGTTGATCTTATACTGCGTTCCATAAATCTGGATAGGCCCCTGTGCTCCCCAGTTGTTCGTGGGCAGCGACCAGTAGCGGCTCTGCGTGGTACCGTAGCCGGCAATCTGCCATCCGCCAACCACGCGGTCGAAGCCTTTGCCCATGTTGCCGCCAAATTTCTTGCCGCGGCCGAACGGCAGGTCATACAGATAGTTCCAGCGGATGCGGTGCTTGGGGATATCGGGATCCCGCTGATAGCGCAGGAACCGCAACCGTGCGGCCGGGTCTGTGGGTACGGCGCCCGGAAGGTAGATCTCCGGCTGCTCGTTTTGGTAGGTCGAGAAGCCGCCGCCTTGCGAGGCTATGTTGCCGGTAGAGGCGGAGTTGCTCATCAGATAGAAGAACTGAAACGCCAGGCCGTTGCTGAAGCGGCGCTCGACCTCGAGCTGCGCTCCAATGTAGTTGGAATATCCATTCTTGGTGTAGATCGAGATGTCGCCGAAAGTGGTTTGATCGAGGGCGCGGCGCGCGGTGTTCGAGTAGAACCCCGTGGGGAGCGCCAGACCCGAGTTGGCATACCAGACATAGTTGCTGATTGGGTTGGCGTTGTAGCGCTGTACGCTTTCGTTGTCGCGGCCGGCGGTACCGATCAGGCCCGCGCGGAACACCGTGTCTTTGAAGATCTCTCCTTCGAGCGTCATATTCCACTGGTGTGCTCTTGAAGTCGGCAGATCCTTGGAAAGCGAAATCTGCGAAATGCCGGGCAGGATGACCGGAGGCTTCGCGATGCTGAGTTCCGCCAGATTGGCGGTGTTTACGCCCGCGATGACGGTGGGCGCATTGCGCAGGAAGTAATTGGGAAGACCATCGGGTGCGTTGGCGGAGTCGTTCCAGTTGAATGAGTAAGAGCCTTGCAAAGGAGCGTTTCCACGCATGCCGTTAAACGTTCGGGCCGGAATGGGGAAGTGATAGAGCCCGTAGCCGCCGCGGAGGACGAACGAACGCCCGGCAAAAGTGTGAGTCCACGCAAAGCCGGCGCGCGGGCCGAAATCGTGTTTGCTGACGCTGACCAGATCGTTCGGAAGGCCCACTTTATCGGGCGTAACCCACTTCACTCCGATAGCGGCATAGCCATCGACAATAGGCTGAGTCGTGTAGCCAGTCTGAACGAGCTGAGATACGGGCACGTTGTTGACGATGCTCTTGCTGGCGAAATCGAAAACTGAGGTCACGCCGGCATGATCCAGATAGGGCCCCAGATACTGCCAGCGAACACCCGCGTTGATGGTGAGGTTCTGGCTGACCTTCCAGTTGTCCTGCACGTAGCCGGAAATATCCCGGCCGCGCATGTTGTAAGCCCCGGGAGGCCGCTGCTGGGCGTAGCGCCCGGCGATGCCCAGGAAGAAGTTGGCGGCGTTGTCGCCGGTTTGGGGAGCGGCGCCAAAGGCGTTACCGGTGGCGGGGTTGTAGATGGCGGTGGCATTGCTGCCGAAATCGAGGTCCGACTGATCAGGACGGTCGGGAATGGTGTCGAGAGCTTCCTGACGGAAGCGGCCTCCAAACTGGATTTGCTGCCGGCCCAGAACCTTCGTGTAATTCTGCTCGCCACTGATGACCTGCGTGTATTCGGAGCGCGGAACGACGCCGTGGAATTGTACGTTCTGATAGCCGGTGTTCAGCAGGTATGGCGCGCCATCCACGTTGAAGGGATTCGGTGTGCCGAACATGGCGGAAATGTCCTGGCTGGCGCTCGGCTGGTTCAGACTGTAGAGCCAGTTAATAGCCGAACCGGTAACGACTGTTTCCACGAAAAACGTGGGCGAGAAGACGTGCGTCCACGAAAGGGCTTCGGTGTTGGACCGCTCGTAGTAGGTTTCGCGATTCCACAGATTGTCGGAAGTGATCGGGTTGCCGGCAGTGTTGAAGGCGCGGCGATTGACCTGGTCCCACTGTCCATGGGAGAAGCGGAAGAAGATCTGATCTTTGTCAGTGAGGCGATGATCAACACGAAAAGTGATAGTGCGCTGGTCGGAGTTGGTCGGGGCGGGGCCGAAGTAATTATTCGCCACGAGCGGGTTGACACCGAGATCCGTCGGCAGCGGCACCACGCCGTAGACGTATTTCGCGAGCGGGCTGAGCCTGGAAATGGGCAGCTGATTGTTTACGTACGGGACTTTCGCATAAGTGGGACCAGGGCCAACCGACCAGGGATCATAGAGCGTGATCTTGCGGCCGTTCGAATCGAACAGCCCGCTGAAGTCGCCCTGACGCATGGCCGAAGTCCAGACTGCAGAGCCGGTGTTGGAGGCGGAGCGGAGTTTTTGCTCCTCGAGTGCGCCGAAAATGAACGTCCTGTTGCGGCCGTTATAGATTTTCGGCAGCCACACGGGTCCGCCGGCGGAAATCCCGAATTCGTTGCGGACCAGGTGCGGAGGCACGGAGAAGTTGTCCTGCCGCTGGCGGGCAACGCCGAAGCCGCTGTTGCGGCCCGTCTCAAACGCCGCGCCATGGAACTCATTTGTTCCGCTGCGGGTCGTCATGATCGCGCTGGCGGGACGGTCGAGTTTGGCGCTGGAGTTGTTGGTTTCCACGCGGAATTCCTGCACGGTGTCGAGGCCCGGAGGGCGAGCCTGGATGTTGCCGGTGTTGCGGTCGTCAAGCGGGACACCATCCTGTGTGAATTCCATGGCGGAGTCCCGGAGGCCATAAACGCGTGGTTGCGAACTGGAGCCCTCAAGGCCAGGAACCGTGATGGTGAGCAGGCTCTGGATGGAGCGGCCGTTGAGCGGCAGTTGATCGATCCGCTCTCGTTCGACCGTGGTGGCGAGCGTGGAGTTGGCGACCGTCAGAAGCGGAGTAACGTTACCTTCAACCGTAATCTGATCCGTGGCCGAGCCAACTCTCAACTGGACGTTAACGACCGCTTCCTGCCCCGCTCGGAGGGTGGCTTTCGCCTCCCAGGTCTGAAGTCCCGGGGAACTGACGACAAGCGTATACTCGCCAGTTTGAATCGCGGGGAATACATAGAGTCCTGAGCTGTTCGTCTTTGTTTCGAATTTAGCCCCGGTTTGCGGGTTGCTTAAGGTGACCGAAGCACTGGGAACAATGCCGCCGGAGCTATCGACTACGGTGCCCTGAAGCTGCGCGGCGCCGGTCTGGCAGAGTGCGCTCGTGGCGCCGATCGTTAGAAGTATTGTTGCGAGAAGAACTGGATTCCGCATTGGCGCAGACGTTTCCTTTTTCCCTGGCAGGCCAGGATCTGAAGTTTGTTTGTGCCACAAACTATATAACTTCCAGCGATTAACGTCAAGTTTACATAATGAATTCAGGCGCTGAATTGAGGCATGCGAAACGGATTCGCCATCCTTCGCACGCCAAACGACCGGGCCCAGAACTTGCCGACCGGCAAGGCTGGGCCCGTTAAACGATACGTCGGGTTTTAAGGACGGCCCGTTGCCATCCGTAAGCAGCGCAGGGCCGTATTTTTTCGTCGCTACTTCTGCGTCCCGGCGCGCGCCTCGCCAGCCGGAAGCGCGAAGGCGATATAGCTTTTCGAAATCGCGGGCGGGGTGACTCCGCCCGGCGGCACGTACGCATCCACCGGATACCCATTCCCGCCAGCAACCGCCAACAGAATGTATTCGCGGCCATCCACTTCGTAAACGGCCGGTACGCCCAATGAACCGTTCGGCAGCTCCTTGCTGAAAATCAGCTTGCCCGTGTCCTTATCGAGCGCGTACAATCTGGAGTCGTTGCCGGCGAACAACACAAGGCCACCGGCCGTGATGACAAACCCGCTCTTGGGAAACATATTCCCCCTCAGCGTGTCGCTGGGGCCGGCTTGCGGCACGTCGCCGTAAGGTGTTTGCCATTTGATTTTGCCGGTATTCAGGTCGTAAGCGGTGATTGTGCTCCACGGCGGAGTAATCACATAAGGTTCGACTCCGTAGCCCGTTTTGTAGCGGGAAGGAGGGCCTTTGACGTCCTCGGGGTAATCGGG
Source organism: Terriglobia bacterium (assembly GCA_040003745.1). Taxonomy (GTDB): domain Bacteria; phylum Acidobacteriota; class Terriglobia; order Bryobacterales; family Bryobacteraceae; genus BOG-234. The sequence goes on along the minus strand of JBDUBZ010000200.1, from coordinate 3,580 downwards.
TTCGCCCAGCGACCTTGCCCTGGCTTGCGCCGCAACCGAAGGCGCCGAGCCCGGGGGCGCCGTCTCGGGCTGCGACAAAAATGCCAGCAGGTCGTCCACCGATCGTGGCGCCATAGACGGAAACGCCGGCATGGTCGATCCACCCTTCGCGATGATGGTGCGCACGGCTTCGACGCCCAGCCGGTTCACGGCAGTGTCGATTCCTGGCCCCCGGTCCCCTTTTAAATTGGGACCGTGACAAGCCTGGCACGTCTGTTCATACACACCGCGGCCCAGTTGCGCGGTTGTCGGAGCACCGCCGCCGCCCCGGCCTCGTCCACCGGCAGGGCGCTGGCGAGCCGGAATCAGTCCGCCGGAATTCGACGAGAGCGATTCCCCAGCGGGCACCAGTTTGAGAATAGACGGCATATCCCTCGATTCCACGTAAACGGTTCCGTTCGTCGGGTCCGCGCCCGTGCTGAAGAACAACGCGCCTCCGTTCACGCTGGGAAGCTGAATCGTATCCACATTCAGAGCCGGCGGAGTATAGAAGCCGGTTCGCGCCTTCGCCAGCCGGTCTTTCCACCAAATCTTTTCTTCCGGCTTCATAAACCCGTCGTACATGTCCGCCACGGTCATGACCTGGCGGGCAAAAGGGGGCACCACGGTGGGAAACGGCTGCGTCTTTGCCGCGACTTCTCCCGGAACGTCGCTCTTTGGAACGGGACGCTCCTCGATGGGCCATAGCGGCTTTCCCGTCACTCTGTCGAACACATAAAGGAAGCCGTTCTTCGACGCGAGCGCCACAGCATCCACTGTCTTGCCGTCGTGCCTCACGGTTACCAGTTGTGGCGCGGCATTCGGATCGTAATCCCAGAGATCGTGGTGGACGGTCTGGTAGTGCCAAAGATGCTTGCCCGTCCGCGCGTCGAGCGCCAGCAGACAATCGGCATACAAGTTGTCGCCTTTCCGGTCGCCGCCATAAAGCTCGTACTTCGCCGAGGCCACCGGGAAATAGGCAATCCCGCGCTTATCGTCGAGCGTGATCTCGCCCCACACATCTACGCCGCCCATGTACTTGTAGGCATTTTTGGGCCACGAGGCGTAGCCGGGCTCACCAGGACGCGGGATCGTGTGGAACACCCAGAGCAGCTTACCGGTGACCACATCGAAGGCGCGGATATCGCCCGGAGGCGCGAGATAGCCTTCGCCGGTGGCACTGCCGAGAATCAGCACATTTTCGAAGATGCGGCCGGGAGTTCTCGACGCGAGTCCTCTGTCACCGCGGTCGAGGCCGGTCTTCAGGTCGAGTTTCCCATGGTCCGCGAAGGAGTCCACGACCTTGCCCGTCGCGGCGTCGATGGCATGCACGAAACCTCCGGCCGTAACGATGAGGCGGCGGTCCCTGCCATCCGCGCTCTCCCAGTAATTGGCTCCCCGCTGACCGGAGATTCCGCCGAATCGGCCACCTCCTGCCCCGCCTGCGGAAGGGAACGAATGAACCCACAGTTCCTTTCCAGTGGCCGCGTCCACAGCCACCAGTGAGCCCTCCTTCGCCGCGAAATAGGCAATGTTACCGACGACCAGCGGACTGAACGTGTAACTCACTTCGTCGCCGGTCGGGTAACTCCAGGCCACCTCCAGCTTGTTCACATTGCCTGAATTAATTTGTTTCAGAGCGGAATAGTGCGAGCTGTCCGGGCCGCCGAGATAATCCTTCCACGTGGTTCGCGCCTGCTGTGCGGAAGAGGTTACGGCCGAGGCCAGCAACAGCGCGGTTGAGACCGAAAAATATTGGGCAGTCTTCATGAATTTCCTTGTGTTTACCATTACTTCTGTTTCGACGGGGTTGATGCCCGCATCTGATTCCAGAATATAAACGTTCCTTTGACGCCGGATGTTACGACAGCTGGCGATCCATCGTTATTTATATCCTTCACAACAAACTGCGAACCGACGCCCGACCGGTTGTGTATCAGTTCCGGCACGAATTCCGCTCCGCCCTCCGCCCTGGGGTTGCGTACCGTGAGGTACCAGTAGAGGACCGCCCCATCCTTATCCGCAAACGCGGCGGCATGAGGTTCGGAAAACGTGACGCCGCCGGCGTTTTTGGTTGTGAAATCTCCCATGATGTGGTGACGCTAAGAGTCGACAACTACGAGCCCATATGTTGCGCAATGCGAAACTGGATTTGCGCGCTCGACTCGGAACGAGATTATCACAAGATCGGCGGGGCGCGGAAACTTGAGTGCGGCGGTCGGTTGAAGCGGGTGAAGGCGCTATTCGTCGCCGGGACCGATCATCTCGCCGATTTTCCCGGCAACAGCCGTCACCTTCTCGGCGTATTCCGGCTCAAGCTCCCGCGGAAAGCGAGCCGAAGGCGCTGAGATTCCGATGGCGGCAATCACAGCTCCGGCCTTGTCGCGGATGGGCGCCGCGATGCACCGCACGCCTTCCATATACTCCGATTCATCCGTCGCATAGCCCCGGTTCCTGATTTCCTCACACGCCGCGGCTAACTCCGCTGTGCTTAGAATCGTGGACTTCGTCCAGGCTTTGAGCGGCTTTTCCCCGAGCAGGCTCTTCAAACCGCTTACGTCGAAATCGGTCAGGAGGGCTTTCCGATGGGAGGTGCAATACAGAGGAACCAGTTCACCGGTCTGACCGGAAATTGCAATCACATGATTGGTGGTGGCATGGTCGATAAACAAGGCGTTCCGCCCCTCCCGCACAGCGAGGTGGGCCGTCTCGTTCGTGTCGCCAGCAAGCGACTTCAGGTGGTCGTGAGCCACTGTAGCGAGCATTCTGCTCCAGTCGTACTGGCGTGAGAGCCGCCATACGGATGAGCCCAGGATGTAGTCTTTGCCGGCGCTGGGGTTGGTCAAAAATCCCCGGCGTCTTAGAGTATTGGCGAGGCGGAAAGCACTGCTGCGGTCGATCCCGAGAATAGACGCCAACTGAGCCAGCGACACCGGCTCGCCAGCCTTGCCAACGGTTTCGAGAATCAGCAGGCCGCGGTCGAGGCTCTGAATAGAAGGGGTTTCCCGGGTAGGTCTGGAACGAAGCGCCAGGTCAGGCATCCATTCTCCAGATTAATGCACCGCCAGACTATTCGAGATCTCGTCCAGATGGGCAGGCAGTAGGGAAACCCCTCGGAGCTGCCCCGGTAATTTGCAGCCGGGAAACGTTCGAGCTGCCGTTTTTTGAATGACTACGGTCTCTGCCTAACTTCGAAATACGTAGCCTTGTTTTTGAAGGTATGCCTTCGCGATGCGTGCCGTTTCGCCCGCCGCTACAGGCATGTTCCGCGAGGAATCGAGCTCCACCATGATCATGCCCTGCATATTCGCTTTTTCAACCATGTTGAGGATCGCGGCGAGATCGACCTTCCCCTCGCCCAGCGGGCAGTAGCCCACATAGTTTGGACCTCCGTTGAAATCCTTGAGATGCATGTGCCGCACGAGCGGAAGATAGTCCTTCACCACCTGAACGGGATCGGAGCCGCCCTTTTGAAGCTGTCCGATATCTGGCCCGAACTTCACATAGCGTGTGTCCACGGCATCGAGCACTGCATAAACTTCATCGCGCACTTCGACGCAGG
>JBDUBZ010000199.1:0-7589 GCA_040003745.1 Terriglobia bacterium | reverse complement strand
CTTGCCGCAATTCGTGTAGGGGGAGAGCGTAACATGCTGGCCGGGCGTGAAGCGCTGCGGAACCTCGCTGCCCACCTCTTCGATCAACGCCGCGATCTCATGCCCAGGAATCCGCGGATAGGTGACCATCGGATTTTTACCACGGAAGGTGCTCAGATCGGTGCCACACATTCCCACCAGGCTCGTCCGCAGCAAAACCTCGTCCGGTCCGGGGACCGGCCGCGGAATTTCCGCTACGTGAGTCATTCCAGGTTCGTCGATAACGAAGGCGCGCATACCTGTCATTGGTTTACTCCGGAGGCTAAAAACCCGCCATCGACCGCAATGCATTCTCCCGTGATAAAGCTCGCGGCATCTGAAGCCAGCAGTATGGCCGCTCCCACCAATTCCTCCGTCCGTCCGAACCGGCCAATAGGTGTCCGCATCAGCAATTCCTGCCCGCGCGGCGTGCCATCGAGCAGCGCCGAATTGAGTTCGGTCCTGAAAACGCCCGGTGCAATGGCATTGACATTGATGCCATGCCGCGACCACTCGACCGCGAGGCTTCTGGTGAGCGAAAGCACCGCCGATTTCGATGCCGCATACGCCGCCACTTCATACAGGGCAACATAGGAATTCAATGACGCGATATTGATGATCCGCCCCCGTCCGCTGGCCCGCAGAGGCTCATAAAACGCCTGACAGGTGCGCAGAGTGCCGGTGAGATTCGTGTCGATGATCCCATTCCATTCGTCCTCGGAAATGTCCTTCGTCGGCGTTCGTTTAATGCGCCCCGCTACATTCAGCAGGATGTCGACTTTTGGAAACTTTGCCACAACAGCATCGCGGAAAGCGTCCACCGAGTTCCGGTCGGAAACGTCGCACGAATGCGCCAGTGTCTGGCGACCCTCCGTACGGATCGCAGCGCTCAATTCTTCCACCAGGGCCTTGCGTCGGCCGGTCGCCACAACATCCGCTCCGGCCTGCGCCAGACCCAGCGCCATGCTTTTTCCAATGCCGGATGTGGCCCCGACAACGACGGCCACCCGTCCTGTGAGATCCGTAAAATTCTTGACCATGTTCCCGGCACTAAATCTAACAGATGTCCAAAAGCAAAAGCCCTCCCCGGGAGCGGAGAGGGCCTTGCCGAACTACTTCTTGTGATCCTTACTTAGTCGCTATTCTCAGCGGTCAGCGAAAGCGCAACAGTCGAAGCGGAGTAGGTTGCATGCGGCGCCGGTCGCGGAGCGGGGTAAACGGAAACCCCCTGCTCAGTCCGGATTTCGCGGAGCGAGCAGTTCCCGCTGTCGCAGAGAAATGCCAGCTGGGGCTTTCCGCGAAGCGAGTGGTCCTTCGGGACGGTGTGGCTCACGAAAGTACGCCCGGCGCCCTGACTCCTCAAATACACAGTCGCTATTCCGCCTTCCACCCTCTGGATCACGGTGTAATGGCCGGCTGGCAGCTCGGCATTTCCCACGTGAAATTTGAACGGCACATCCACTTTCAGGGTTGTCTGAGCGAACGCCGCGGCTCCCAGAACCAGCGTGCCCGCCGTGAGCAAACAGATGCGATTCATAAACGTATTCAATTCGTGGCCTCCTTTAAGGCTGTTTCCCAGGATCGCGATCAGCCATTTGATTGCCTGGCTCTGCTGTTTGGGTTACGCGCCGATAAGTGCAAACGGGCAGCCAGCAGGGCTTCGGACCTAAGTATCTGAAAATAATCGTTATGACCCGGTGTATGCGACGTTCATGAACCGGAGGGTTCACGCCCGATGAACCGCCCGGTTTACTGCAAATGTGGTCCCGCAAAAAGAGAAACGGGCCGGAGAGTTTCCTCTCGGCCCGTTAACTGCTACCAACGATCGATTCGTTTTGCTGGTCATTCGCCGTGGGCGCCGTTCAGTGGAACCGAAATGGCCGAAGCGACTTGTCCGTCCGCCTTGGCGTGGCTGCGAGCGCCATACGATACCGTTCCCGTAAGGGTGCGGATTTCCCTCAGGGTGCAGGAATCCGGGCGGCACAAAAACGTAATCTGCGCGTTCCCTTCGTGATGGGAGTCGACGCCCCAGCCAACGGCCAGCACGTTGCGGTTCCCGTCCCTGTTGCGCATATGAACCATCACGACTCCGGCGCTCGTGCGTTGAATTACTTCATATCTTCCCGCCGGCATTGTGGCGCCCGAGGCCCGGAATGCGAAGGGGATATCCGCCGTCATGGCCGTCTGGCCGTATACCGCGCTTCCGAGGGTGAGTGCTCCGGCAGCGATCAGGATCATTCTGTTTACTTTCTTCATGTTCGGCCTCCTTTAAGGCTTGGTTACGCGGCTGATAAGTGCAAGCCTGCGCCCACCCTGCAGACGCTCTGAAAACACTGAAAACAAAGGCTATCGTCGGAGAACCGGGCAGTTTCTGAACGGAGGTGTTCAGGATTGGTGAACTTAGAGGTTCAGACTGCCCAGCGCGGGACAGCGTCGTTTGCGCCTGCAAAAGACCTTCCCCGTTGAACGATCCGAAATGCCAGGCACACGCGCAAAACGGGCCGGAGAGTTTCCTCTCCGGCCCGTTAATTAACAGTTAACAGCGATTGATTCGTTCTTCCGGCTATTCACCGCGCGCGATGGTCAGCGGAAGCGAAATGGCCGAAGCGACATGATCGTGTGGAGCAGCTTTCGGAGCGGCGTACGAAGTCGTTCCGGACTGGGTTCGGATCTGGCTCAGATAGCAGGAATCCGGACGGCACAAAAACGTGATGCGCGCTTTCCCTTCATTCCTCCAGTCGGGCGGCCCGCCAACGGCCAGCACGCTGCGGTTGGCAGCCACGTTCCGCATCTGAACCACCACGACTCCGGTGTTCATGCGCTCACTTCTCACTTGATATTTGCCCGCGGGCATCGTTGTGCCCGAGGCCCGGAATGCGAAGGGGATCTCCGCCGTCATGGCCGTTTGGCCATAGACCACGCTGCCGAGCGTGAGTGCTCCGACAGCGATCAGGATCATTCTGTTTGCAACTTTCTTCATGGTTGGCCTCCTTTAAGGCTTGGTTACGCGGCTGATAAGTGCATTCCCGCGCCCACCCCGCAGAGGTTCTGAGAACACTGAAAAGAAAGACTATGCCGCGGATCTCCCCCGTTTTCCGAACGCCGCGGTTCATAATCGGTGAACGCGGGGGTTCACCGAACATTGATAGAATCGCGTTTATGCTCGATTCGGCGCCCGACGCCGTCAGAAACACGCTGCTCCGGGCATCTACTCTGCTCTATTTGTTCCGTGCCCTCACGGTGGCGGAGACGGAAGAGAAGAAGCGTCCGGTGGAACTCCACATCGTCAGGCTGGCAAACGATGTATCCGGAACAGACGGAGGGTTCGTCGTTCTAAACGCATCGGGAACATCGATCATGGATGCTGTGCGGCAGCGGGATTACGCCCCCCTCACCAGCGCGGCGGAGCGAGCCTGCGCGGAGGGGATCGTGTACTGCGACGGGATAACGGCCGCTCCTCTTTACGTCCGCGGGCGCATTGAAGGCGTGATCGCAGTCATGGGGCCGGATTGCTGCGAAGTGCTGAGCGCGCTGGTTTCACTCGCCACCACGGCACTCGAGAGCGCGCTCGATTGTGAAGAACTGCGCACCGAAAACACGCTGCTGAAATCGCAGGTGGCGAGCGAAACGGGAATCGTGGGAGAGAGCCCCTGCGTCCGCCAGCTGAGACTTCTGATCGGCCGTGTGGCTCCGCAGGACGCCACGGTTTTGATTCTTGGCGAAAGCGGCACCGGCAAAGAGCTGATTGCGCGGGCGATTCATGAAGGCAGCCGGCGCGCACAGCGGCCTTTCGTCGCCATCAATTGTGCGGCGCTGACGGAATCGCTGCTCGAAAGCGAGCTCTTCGGGCACGAGCGGGGAGCCTTTACCGGCGCTGTCGGGCAAAAAAAAGGCAAGCTCGAAATGGCGGCGCGGGGCAGTGTTGTCCTGGATGAGATCGGCGAACTGGCGCCGAATCTTCAGGCGAAGTTATTGCGTGTACTACAGGAACGCACTTTTGAACGGGTCGGTGGTACGCAGACGATTTCCCTCGATATCCGCCTGATCGCGGCGACCAACCGCGATCTGGGCGCCGAAGCGAAGTTGGCGAATTTCCGCTCGGACCTCTACCATCGGCTCAACGTGATTTCTCTGAAGAGCCCACCGCTGCGCGACCGCGGCGCGGATATTCTGATTCTGGCGCGGCATTTCCTGCAACTGTCGGCTGCGCGCTGCCAGCGCCGGGTGGTGGGCATAGCTCCCGAGGCTGAAATCTGTCTGCTGCATTATCAGTGGCCGGGCAATGTTCGCGAACTGCAGAATGCGATCGAGCACGGGGTGATTCTGGGGACTTCCGAGCTGTTACTGCCCGAAGACCTGCCGGAATCGGTGCTCGCCGGCATCGGCCCGGATCTTTCCAGTCCCTATCATTCGGCCATTGGCGAAACTCGCAGGGATTGCATCGTGCGGGCATGGCGCGATGCCGGCGGCGATCATAACGGAGCGGCTGTGAAACTCGGGATGCATCCCAATTCGCTGCGGCGGCTGATCCGTGTGCTGGGCCTGCGGGACAGCCTGAAGGCCCTCGCCGAAGGCGCTACTGTATAAAGCTGAAGCTGGTTGTATAAAGGCGTTATGACCGTATGGCGCGCGCAAAGCTGGCCAGCCATGCTCGGATCTCATCGCGTACGCGCCGGAAAGCGGCCATCCGCGCCTCTTCGGAGCCTTCCACGGCGGCCGGATCCTCAAAGCCTTTGTGAAGACGTTTCGCTTTGCCGGGGAACATGGGGCACGCCGCTCTCGCATTGTCACAAACGGTGATCACGAAATCGAAGTCCTGACCGCTGAATTCGTTTACATTTTTGCTGCGGTGCGACTGGATGTCGATTCCGATCTCAGCCATGGCGGCGATGGCTTCCGGGCGAATTGGACCAGGCTTTGTGCCAGCGCTCTCCACATCGAAGCGCTCGGCGCAATCATGCCGCAAAAATCCTTCCGCCATCTGGCTGCGGGCCGAATTCCCCGTGCAGATAAGCAGGACTCGTTTTTTGGGACGCAGCACCGTGTCGATGCCGCCTTAAAACGAGCGCGGACGATAGCCGGGCCGCGACTGCACCCGGAAATGTTTTCCGGTGTCGCTCAGAATCTGGATATTGATTTTGCGGAAGCCCTCATTCGGGTTGGGCGCGGGGTAATAGGTCACCGTATATGAGTTTCCCAGATCCTCGCGAATCTGATCGAACGCCTCCACCTGCTTCTGCCAGGTCTTGGCGAAATAGGCTTTCCCGCCGGTGCGGGCGGACAATCGCCGGAACACGCTGCTCGAAATGGGATCTTTGTTCACGTCGTTGGTCGAGATCACGTAAATGGGAATGCCTTCGTCCTCGGCTACAGCGCGAACGTCGTCGGGAGCGACCATGCTGGCGTTATCGGGACCGTTCGAGAACACGATTACTACTTTGCGGCCGGGCACCCTGGCAGCGTCCCGAAGCGTCAGCAGCAGGCCATTGTAGAGCGCCGTATCGTCGCCGGCCACGGCCTTGCGAAGACCGAGGATGGCATCGCCGCGATCGCCGGTCAGCGACGCCGCGCGGGACAGGTTCCGGCTGAAGGTGTAAACGGCCACCGAATCGGCGCGATCGAGCCCGCGCACGAAATCGGCAATCGCATCCTCGGCATAGACAAAGCCGCGGTACATAAAATTGCTGGTGTCGAACAGAACGAAGACGTTGGTTCCCACAAAAGCGTCGCCGCTCAGGGTGCCCTTGCCGGGCCCAATTTTCGTAGCTTCAGGATCGCCTGGCTGCATAGGCCGCAGGCTGCCATCGGGTGAAATCTCCATCGCGGGACGGCTGCCTTCGGAAAACGTCGCCAGCTTCTCGGCAATGCCGTCTTCGGTGACTTTGAAGTCGGAAGGCTTCAGGCCATTCACGTATTTGCCCTTGTTATCCGTCACCTGGAAGCTGAGGACCACAAGATCGACCTTGGATTTGAAAACGGGGGTCGGCGCTTCCTGCGCGAACAGCCAGATTCCCGCGCCCGCCACGGCCAGGCTGCTGCCCAGGACCGCATAGCGCGCCAATCCACTGATCGTCTTCCGGCGATTGATTGTCTTCCCGCTCATCCGCTTATCGGCTCCTGATTATTCTCCGCCCGCTCTTCCCGCACTGGCGGAGGCGGCGCTTGTCTGCGCCCGCACTTCATCGCCTACCGACCGAAGGCTTTTCAATAAGGCCGGCCAGTCTTCCAGATGAGAGGCAAAGATTCTTTCGACAACCTTCTGTGTCCACTCGGGAACAAGAATATTTAACTGGGCTGGCTGAATGCCCGTGGAATCGGCTATATCCGCCCAGTAGAGAAGATTCGATTCCCAGCTTTCCGCCATGATGCGGCTGGAGTAACCCATGAGAGTGGGGAAAGTTCTCAGGTTGAGCAACTCAGACCGGTAAGAATTCGACAGGGTCGGCTTGGGGGTACCCCAGGCTCGTGAAATCGCCGCGGGCGTGACCTGATCGCCCAGAGAAGCGCGGAAATGGGCAAGCTCTCTCGAGGATGGTCCGGAATCTGCCGCGTTGCCAGCCAGCAGGCCGGCAACGGTGTAGGTCTCGGAGGGTGTTAAAAGATCGAGTGCTTCCCGCACATTGCCGCTCGCGATGCTGCGGTTCACCAGAGAAGCGCGCCAGGGGCTGGCGGCTGTGTCAATCGCGTGGAAGACGGCTTCGCGCCCGGCGGGAACCAGCGCCGCTTCCGCAATCTTCGATTCCGCAAAGCGCATGTTCATGCCCACCCAGTGCATCTGCCCGGGGGTCACGTTCCAGAACCGCGGCGTCTTCGCCGTGAGGATCATCTGCGGCACCAGGTCGCCCCAGATGAGTGCCTGCGTCTGCGTGGGTATCAGGAAATTCTGCTCGGCCTCGGCCAGCGCGTAGGGAAGCCCGGCCAGCGATCCCACCAGACGGCCGCCGGCGTTGGCAGGCCAGCCCGAGCCATACATTTCGGTGTTGCGCCAGCTATGGTTGGCTCCCTGCATGCCGATGAAATCATGCCCGCGCACGAAGAGTGGATTCGTCATCAGAATCTGCGCGCCGGGCGGCGCATAGTGGATGTAGCTATAGCCCACGATAGTGTCGCGCAGCGTGGGCGCAAGCATGCCGCGGATATCCTTCAGCTTTTCCGGATCCTTCGCGGCCTTGTCGATCAGCGCGCGGAAGTTGAGTTTGCGTTCGTCTTCAATGTGCTTGTCGACAAAATAGCCGAAGGTCATCGAATTCTTCTCGAGACCCGTCATCGAATTGCGCGGCAGCTGTATGTCGGAAACGCGCGCGGCCATGCGCGAGGAGAGCTGGGCATTGAGCTTTTCGCCCTTCGACACCCGTTCCAGGTTATCGGCCAGTTCGAAGATCAGATCCACCGGCAGCAGTTTCTGCGCCTCAAAGATATGCTGCTCTTCAACGATGAGGGCTGCGCGCGCCTCTGAATTGTCATGCTGGGCGCCACCGGCCAGCAGGCTCAGGATTCGGTCCTGAACACCGGTCGTTCCCGGGCTCGCCGTCTTCACCAGCAGGTTTAATCCCTGCCGGCCGGTATCGAAC
>JBDUBZ010000198.1:0-7616 GCA_040003745.1 Terriglobia bacterium | reverse complement strand
CGGGCCACGGAAGTGAGGGGTCCTCGATCACGTCTCCTGCCTCCGCGAGCTGCACTGCGATGTAAAACTTAATCGGACCGCGTGACAGCCTGTCGGTGAGTTCATCGAACAGAAAGTTTTCAGGCCGCCGTGCCGCCTCAACCGCATCGAGGTACTTCTCGCCCCCGTCGGGAATTATGCGGTAACGGCCATAGCGGCTTGTTCCCTCCCGGTTCGTAAAGCGAAAGGCATCGACCGCATAGAATGACTCACTTGCGAAACTGGCGGGAATCGGCTTGGGCGCCATTGCGAAGAGCCTGGCCTGAGGATGGGTTGCCAGAAACGCGTCCAACACCGTGGGCTTTGGCGCGCCGAGGCCGCTTGACGCCAGTGCCCGTAGGAAAGTGAGGAACTCTTCCGGCGCCTTGGCTGGGAAACCTCGGTAGGATTGTGCAATCAGATCCGTGCTGGCTCCCCCTGACAGGTGGAAACGAACAGCCATGCCACGCGGGCTGGCGGTCGGATCACCGTCCGGCACTGTGGGAACGCCGCGGAAATTCGAAAATCGGACGGTTACGGGCGACGAGACGTTTTGCAGGTGCGGTGCGCAAGTTAGCCATGCAGCCCTCCCAGTCGGAGAGAAAGTGCCCTCACACACGATTCCCTTCGCATGTAATGGCCGGTAACCTGGGTGGGACCCGAATATAGCGGTCAGTGCATCTACGAGCTGTTCGTTGATACTGTCTTTCTCTGCGGCAGTACGCACGTCTGGCTTTGTCACGATGGAAGCCTCCTCAGGATTTCGGTATCAAATTCAACTGTAAGAGGGGCTACGTCAAAACGGTGTCAAGACATCTGAAGGTCAGGTCCTTCATTTCCGGTTTTCCGAGGCCCAGCTTCCAGTGCCCTACTGCGATGAGGTGCGCTACCCCGGAACCATTGAGGCACAAACGTCCGTCTCAAATTCAACGATGCGAACGAATTGTGGGACCATTTCGCAGGTGGATGTGGCGTTGCGCTCCGGAAAGCGGCGGACACAGGTGCGCGGGTAGAGGATGCGAGGCGCCGGTCATTTGTTTGGAATGCTTTGGCGGGCTCGATTCACCGAAGGCTGCTTTTCACGGAATTGCCCCCTTCAGTTGCGATGGCGGATCCGCCGCTGCGGCGGTACGGAGTCATCCAACTGGCGCGGCAGTGAATAGTGCCGACGATCGCTATGTTGACTATTACCGGAACAACCGTATCCGCCAGGTCACCGCCGGCGGAATTATCACAACCCTCGCAAGCAACGGCACGGCGGACCAGAAGGTCATTTTCTCCCGGCGTCTCCCCGAACAGTCGAGAAGCAAAGCAGCTTTCGATCAGACACTCACGACCGGGCACGGTGATTCGCGGATGATCCCATACGTGTTCAAGCCAAGTCTTTCGTGTGCTGCACCGGACCCACGGCCAATAACTAACAGATCAGCGTTCAGATCTTCGGCCGTCTTACATACCGCGTGTGGGACACTGCCAGCCTCGATAGTGACTTCGGCGCGAGTTCCTGCTGCCCGTTGCAACTCGTCCATCTTTCGATTGGCTTCAGCCATCACCTGTTCGTGATACTCCCGGGAGTAATAACCTTCGCCGGGCGACTGCAGTCGGGGCTCAACGTGCACCAGGACCATCGCCGCATTAAGTTCGGATGCCAGCCTTGAAGCCCATATCATGGCCTTTTCGCTCTCGGCATCGGTGCTGGCAGCACACAGAATCGTGGTGGGGTTGATCCATTCGGCCGGTGGGCCTTGCGCAAGATGTGCACCAGTCCACACAGGACAGTCTGCGTCGTGCAGTATCTTGGCTGTAACGGACCCGAGAAGCAGTCGACGAAATTTTCCGTACCCATGAGTCGGCATCATGATCAGGTCGGAGCCCTGCTCACGAGCATAATTGACGATCTCCTGGGCTACATCGGTTCCGACCCGAAGAGTCCGTTTCACATTCAGATGAGCGAACGCTGCGCTAAGGAAATCACGCAGCTGCTTCTCCACGCCGGCCTCACGCTCGGCGTTCCATTCGAATTCACCGTTAGGCGGTGCGTCAACGTGGAGTATGGTTATCTCCGAATGAAAGCGTTCTGCCAGAGGTATCGCAAAGCGGGCAGCTCCGAGGCATCGTTCGGAAAAAACAATCGGAATCAAAATCTTCGACAACGGCGCCATTGACTTTATCTCCTTGTCCGCTGTGAGTCGCACTATCCCGTTCCGGCAATCATGGCTTGAATGAGACCTTACACGGCGCTTGACAGCATCCGATTCCGTTCAAGTTCGTTAGCTGCCGCGGCTCAACTGAACACAAACACGGCTCCCGATTCGAAAACTGGCGCCACCGGCAGCAACCATGACGAGGAGGAACATGCCCCATGCTTCTGCGAGCGTGCGCCGCCACTCAACGGTGTGATTCTGGAAGTTAGGTGGCAACGGACGCTGCGTCATTCGTTGCCGCCGTACTAAGTCCGCCTTGCTTCCAGGCAATTTCATTAGGATCGGAACCTGAGCAAAAAGCCGACCATCGCCCCGGAGGATCCTGGCCCTCCTCTAAAAGCAGCGCAACGGCCTCTCCCTCGGTTGATGGGGCCGTCTATTCAGATCTGGTTCTCGCTTCCCGGGTCGGCTCTCCGGCCAACCCCAGCGTAAAGCAAAACACGTCAAAGCCGTGTCAAGAGTTAAGCCTCACGGCATGCGATATAGCTCATCAGGAAAAAAATCGAGCAGCACGATACGCACCTTCGCGGTGATCCTGCTCAATCGATTGGTGAAGGTCTGCTCAGGCTGCTGCCACACGGCCACGCAGGACAAGGACGGACCACTCCAGAGCCCGTGTTGAAGGCTTCCTGCAGCTTGCTGCGGGGGATACAGGAAGAACCTGCCAACATGGGGGCACTTTCCTTCGTGCTGCCGAAGCTGCATCGGCTGATCTCCGGCACCATCTCCCCGTTCATGAAATACCGATACTGTGTTCCGCAGCGCCCAAAGGCATTGCATGTGTGTAGGACAAGAAAGCTGCGAATCTATTCCGGATTGCAGTTCAATCCGGGAGCCGCGGAGGACGGCCTGGCGGACCAGCAATTAGTTCTTGATCTTCAAAGCGTCTGTGCACGTCTTGAACGGGACGCGGGCGCGGTCCTGGAGAAGTGAAGCTGCACTGCCCGTAACATCGAACGGCGCCAGAGCGTGCCGCCAAGACAGAGTCGATAGTACCGGTGGAGGTGGGACAGATATGAGCTCGCAGCCGGGACAGACCAATAAAGGCAAAATGCCTGTGGCGGAGACTGTTCGCCTGGCAGATCTTGTCAGTTACCAGCCGGGCTCCGTTGGCAGCCGGACGCTTGTTAAAGGCGCGACGGGCACCGTCACACTGTTCGCCTTCGATGAAGGTGAGGGCCTAAGTGAACATACTGACGCGTTCGACGCCGTGGCACATTTCCTGGAGGGCGAAGCGCAAATTACGGTCTCTGGCAGACCACGGCGGACGACGGCAGGCGACGCCGTTCTCATGCCGGCAAACCAACCTCACTCTTTGAAGGCCTTGTCTCTGAACCTGAAAGCCAACAACCCGCAGAGGTAATACCGCAGTGGTAATCAGCCCGCAGAAGAGAGACCCAGGCGAGGGAGCACGTGCTCGTTACCCACTCGGGCGCCCCAGCCAAGTTCTCGCCAATATGGCGGGCGGGTACGTGGATGTAACCCGTCGTTGCCCTTCAAGTCGCGGTGCTGATACCGGGATGAAACCCGCTCGAACCGCCCATTCCACAAATTCAGCACAACCCCAAATCAATTACCGCCACCAAGCCACTTCAGCAATTCCAGGAACGCTCAACCCGGCGCGATCAGCATCTTTGTCCCATCGAATTTGGTAAACGCAAAACCCTGGAAAGTTTCCGTAAAAGTATTGACCTGTTCCTTCAGGAAACAAATCGCCACCTCTTCTCCGATTGCCAGGCCGGCGTCCGCGTCGGAGCGGTAGTGAATGCCGGCGAAATTGCGTGCCATGGCGACGTTGAACGCTAGTTTATTCAATTCCCCGCCGATGGTTAGGCCGAGCCCGTCGGATGGAGTCAGCGAGAGTCCGTCGGTGGTCGGCACCACTACTCCACTCACCAGCGAGGTCTCCTCAAAGAACGCTTTCATCAACGTCACGCAGGCGCCGGCGACCGTCGCGTGAGCCGCTGGATAAGACGGGTGGAGGGGCGCACCTTCGACGTAAGCCTGCGGCAGCAGAGATCCGCCTGTCTTCTGGACGGTCAGGCGCAGGGCCTGAGAGTTCAGCAAATCCCGATGGATCGGGTAATTGGCGGCGCCGGTCAGTGTGTTGTACACTCTGCCGCCAAACGCTTCCGGGCGAAGACGCCGATGGACCGCCCACTTATGATTCCAGGTGGCCTTCAGCGCGAGCAGCGCGACGTGCGTTACCCAGTCCTGAATATGCGCGGCTCCGAACGTCGCGAAACCTGTCTGGATACGCGATGTTTTATAGGGGTTGGTATGGCTTAACTGATAGAGGTTGTAGTTCAGCAGCGTTTCCGGCCGGGCATCGAGAAGAATCAGCGAAGCCTGCAGGAACGACTGGCACAGGCAGTCCCAGTGGACAAACTGCGCAAGATCGCGGGGAGTGCGGATGTACCGAAGGGTGGGATCGAATACTTCCGTGCGATATGGGGGCAGCCCGGACTGACCGAGAAGCCACTCACTATAGTCCGTCATGAAGTCGACACCCGGCATTCCAGTCCGGTACATCTGCTCCCGTGGAGTGGAGCCCCAGTAAATCGTCTGCAGCAGATACTGCGAAGTGTAAGGTCCGGTCGTATTTCCGGGCATGTACCCGCGGAAAACGTTGGCGGTGGTCACGTGACCCGCGGCGTCGCGCGGGCCCCGGTAACCGGATAATCCATTCAACTCGGCCGCGGCGGCCTGAATGACCGGCGAAGAGTCCCATTCGGTGAACGGGATGTCGCGGGCGAGCGCCTGCCAATAAAGCTCCACCATTTCGGCTGCGATCTGGGCGCTGTTGAAGGCGGGAGCAGGCGGTATGGAGAACGTGTAAGTGTCCGCGCCATCCATGTTGTAGGCGAAGGATGCTTCGATGTCGACGAACTTCCGGCCCAGGCCCAGCTGGATCTTCTCCGCGTCCGCGTGGCTCTGGCTCGTAATCGCGGTCATCAGCGACTGGTACGCGCCGAGATCCACTTCTCCCAGCTGCGAGTGCGGCAGGCCTTTGGTAAACGTCCCGATCAGATTCGGGTAGAGAGTCTCATCTCCGTTCGGTTGCGGAATCGCAGATGGCCGCTGGCTTTCCAGTTCGGCCGCGGCGAGGCGAAGCTTTAATGCGCGGCTGGTGCGTGCGTCGAGCGGCCGCGTGCCACGATTTTCGGGCAGGGTGGCAGCGGAAACGCCGCCCACTACCGCGTTGGCGCCTAGCAAGCCACTCACTCCACGGAGAAAAGAACGACGATTGTCGGACATAAGAAGGAATACATTAGAGTGTAACCCAACCCGACCAGGCCGGAAGCCCCTTGCTGGCGGTTCGGGCGCATTCTGCCGATCAAATATAACCGGGGCCACTGATCGAAGTGTCAAACTCTGTTCAGTCACCCGTTCACCAAGATGCATGAAACCGACGCCCGCCGGCAGGACGAATCACCTTCAATCGAAACCAGACTGGGCACGCTGCGGCGAAAGCGCGGCTTGTCCGCCATTTCCGTCGCGGCGGCCGTTGGCGTTACCAGACAGACCATCTATGCGATCGAGTCCGGCGCCTATGTGCCGAACACCGCCGTGGCGTTACGGCTGGCGCGTGCCCTCGATTCGACGGTGGAAGACCTTTTCACCCTTTCCGACGGCCCGGGCGCCCCGGAGTTCAGATCGGAACAGGCCAGTCTGCTGCCGGGGTCTGAGCTTCCCGAGGCTGGACAGCCGGTTCAGCTTTGCCGGGTGGACCGGAAGCTGATGGCTTCCCCGCCCTCGGCCATACCATGGTATTTTCCGGCGACGGATGGGGTGGTGACCGACGGCTCCGCGAAGAGCGGCAAGACAGATGTTCAGGTGTTTCAGGACGAGGGTGACTTTTCGAATCGTATCCTCATTGCCGGGTGCGATCCGGGGATCTCCGTGCTTTCGCGGCACGCCCAGGCCGCCGGAATCGAACTGGTGCTGGCGCATCGCAACAGCTCGCAATCGCTGTCGCTGCTGAAGGAAGACTGCATCCACGTGGCGGGGACGCATCTCAGAGACGAGACCAGCGGCGAATCGAATCTGCCCGAGATCGGGCGCCTGTTTGCGAAGAACTCGGTGGCGGTGATTTCCTTCGCGGTTTGGGAACAGGGCATTCTCACTGCCCGGAGCAATCCCAAAGGCATCCGCGGGATTGCGGATTTTGCCCGGAAGGATGTCTCGATCGTGAACCGCGAGGAAGGTGCGGGCAGCAGAGCGCTGCTCGATCGCGGCCTGCGCAAGGAGAATCTTTCGCCCGAATCCGTGCAGGGTTACGAGCGCATCGCGCAGGGCCATCTGCCGGCGGCGTGGCAGGTCCAGTCTGGTCTGGTGGATTGCTGTCTCGCCACGCGTGGAGCGGCGCGGATGTTTGGACTTCACTTCATTCCGCTGGTAAGCGAGCGTTACGATCTGGTGCTTCGCACGCGCAATCTGGAAATGCCGCGAATACAGAACTTGCTCGATACTCTCAGCCGATCCGATTTCCGCCGTGAGCTGGATGGGCTGGGCGGCTACGATACCAGCGTCGCCGGCCAGCGCGTGCTCTAAAAAACGCGGCCTACTTTGGAGGCGCGGGCGGGGCCTGGCCGTGAAAGCGGCCGAACCACGCGGCTTTGCCGACTACATGACCGTCCATCGCCTTGAGAAGATCCTCGCGCGTCGTGGTTGCGGGCAGATCCAGCTTAGTATCGAGAGCGTAGAACTCGAAGACGTAATGATGGAATGGTCCGGGGGGCGCGCCAGGTCCGAAATACGAGGGTGGACCGCCGCGCGAAGCGTTGATGCCCGGGCCGTTGCGCGTGCCATCGGGAAGATCCCCGGCGCCTAAACCTTCAGGAATACCGGTCGCCGTTCCAGGGATGTTAAAAGCAGTCCAGTGGAGCGTGTCAACAGTTGTCTTATTCGTTGAATTTTCCGTGTCGTGGAAAATTACGGCGTAGGTTTTCAGGGAATCGGGCGCGGTGGTGGGTTCGGTGCCGATGTTCCAGTGAAACTGGAACGCGGGCGATTTATTTTCCAGGCGGCCGGCATTTCTCGCCGGGATTTCTCCGCCATCCGGAAAGGCCGACGTCGTGACCCAAAGAACGGGTCGAGGTGCAGCACCCCGTCCGGGTGCGGGAGCTTGCGCGAATCCGATTGCGCATGTTGAGACAAGGGCGACTGTTGAAAACAGGCTCAGGTGCGTTACTTTCATTAGGTCTCCTTTATTACGCCGAAGGTCACTGTGTAGTTTATACGAAGCGAGCCTGGCTTTACTGGGCTGAAACCGCAATCCAGATCGCGCTCGGGACGGTGGAAGAATTTCCGACCTTCAACTCGACCGGCACGAAGCCCCCGGGCTGCACACCAGCGGGAATTTTCAGGACGATCTGCATCAGACCCGCGACC
>JBDUBZ010000197.1:0-7671 GCA_040003745.1 Terriglobia bacterium | reverse complement strand
CGCAGCCCATGGATTCAAGGATGTAGTCGTCGCGGCCTTCATCGCCATAGATAACAGGAGCCGTCAGACCCGACGCCGCTGCGACATTCACGAATTTGGCGTTAAAGGGAAGGCCGGAGGGCTTGCCCCTGGGCGTGGGGGCAACACCCCGCGAAGCCATTCCCCTGTATTGCTGTGCCTGCGCGGACAGACTCAGGCCAGACAGCGCCAAAACGGGGGCCAGAGCAGGTAAAGACAGGATTTGCCGGCGCGTCATGAGGGCTTCACGGTGAGCATACCAGTATGGGTTCTGGTGGGCGTTGCCTGTTGGCGGCGATACAATCGGGTGTTGCCGGCTACGCTTACAAGATTGTTTTTGTTCACTTGCTGCTGTCTGCAGGCAGCCCGGGGCGCAGACAATCGCCCTGGGCTGCAAGACGCGTCGGCCGCGGTGCAGCGCGGGGATTTCGCCGGCGCCGAACGCAGGCTGCTGACCGAGCTGAAAACCCATCCCAATGATGCCGAAGCGCTAAGTTTGCTTGGCATCGCACTGGATAATCAAAAAAAACTTGCGGAGGCCGAAACCGCCCACCGTCAGGCCATTGCCGCGGAACCGGGCTCGGCGCGGATCCTCGGAAGGTATGCCGGCCACCTGGCATTATCGGGCAACGAAAAAGCCGCCCGGGAAACGTTCCAAAGGGCTCTTGTGGTGGATCCGTCCGATCACTACGCGAATCTGCAACTGGCGCAGATGGCCATGAAAGCTCGCCATGCGGCCGAAGCGCTCAGTTATCTGGATCATTTGACGGCGGCTCAGCGGGACGCACCCGATGTTGCAGTGTTGCGACTGGCCGCTCTCGACCTGGGCGGAGATTCCAAACAGGCAGAGGCCGTTTTTGAACGGCTCGCCAGTACCACGCAGAATGACGCCAGGTTGAGCGCTTCCGTTGGGTGGAGCCTGACGCAGTATGGCGAGTTCAATCGCGCGGAAACGTTTTTAACGCACGCCCTGGCAGCCGATCCGTCGAACTTTCACGTGCTCTACGACCTGGGAGTTGTGGCGCTCTATGGGAACCACTATGACCGCGCGCGCGAGGTTTTAGAAACGGCGGTGCGGCAGCAACCGGAGGACGTCGACGCGCTCTACAGCCTGGCATTCGCGTTCAGCGCTCTGCATCAGCCGGAGCCTGCTCTGCGGATGCTGGCGCGGGCGGCGCGCCTCGCGCCCAGGCGGGCGGATGTGCAGCGGCTTATCGCCGTTACCACTGGCGAGCTGCAGGCAAATGAGGATTCCGCGGCCGCCTGGGAACGCTATGCGGAACTCGCGCCCGGCGACGATACCGCGCGGCGGGAACGGGGATTCGCACGAATTCATCTGCGGCAGTTCGATACCGGAATCGCCGATCTTGAATGGTATGTCGGGCGGCATCCCGAAGACCCCATGGGACACTACGAACTCGGCCTGGCCGAAAGCACCAGCGATCCGACAAAGGGGCTCGCCAGCCTCGACAAAGCGCTTGAGTTGAAGCCGGATTTCGTCGCGGCGCGCTCTGCCAGAGGGGCGCTGAATTACGTTCAGGGTAAGCCCGAGGCGGCTGTGCCCGATCTGGAGTCGGCCGCGGCTGCCGAGCCCGGAAACGGCATGATTCTCGACCGCCTCGGGCAGGCTTACCGCGCACTCGATCGTCTAACCGATTCGATAAGGGTTCTGCGGCAGGCGGCGTCGCTCGCGCCGACTCAAGCCACCATTCAGCTGCATCTGGCAAGCGCGTTGGCTGAGGCCGGCGAAACCGCTGAATCCGAGGCCCTGATGGATCGCTATCGGCAGATGCGGCCCACCCAGGCTCCCAAAGACCTGATGCGCTATCTGAGTCTCACGCCGGAGCAGCAAAGGTCTGATTACCGGCTGCGCGTTGAAAAGGCCATTCATGACAACCCGGGCGACCTGGGCGCACAGTTACGGTATCTGAAACTCTCTCTCGAAGACGGCCGGATGGAGCAGGCGGCGACTACCGCGCGGTTCATCTCGGAAGCCAAGCCAGGGGGCGCGCTGCTGGCCGAAGCAGGACGCGCCCTTCTTGAAGCGAGACAGTATCCGGCAGCTCGCGATCTGCTCGAAAAAGCCGTAGCGGCGGATGCTTCCGCCGGTCTGGAACTGGATTTAGCGCTCGCTGTTTTTCGCACGCGCGGTCCCGCCGAAGGACTACGCCAGATCGACCGCGTCCCTGAGAAGGGGCATAACGCGGATTACTACCTCGCGCGTGCGCAAATGCTGGATGGCCTGGGAAAGAACAGCGACGCGATCGCGGCCATGCAACTGGCTCTTAAGGCCGCTCCGTCGCGGGCGGATTTGTATTGGGAGGCATCGGTTCTACTACACCGGGATGGCCGCACCGGGGAGGCGATAAAGCTGCTGGATCGGGCTGCCCAGCTTCTGCCCCAGGATCCTCAAGTCCCGCTGATTCAGGCGACACTGCTCGAAATGTCGGGCCAGACAGCCGACGCCGGGAAATTGCTCGGCGAGATTCAACACCGGTGGCCGGAAGGCTCGGCAGTGTGGGCCGCGCGTGGGCTGATTCTCGCCGCGCACCATCGTTATGAAGAGGCGCGGCGGGTGCTTGAAACCGCAGCCGCTCTGGGCGCGCGCAGCCCGGAAGTCTTCTACAATCTGGCCGACTGCACGCTACGCGCAACGCCGGACAGGATCAATGACGCCGAGGCCGCGGCTGGCCGGGCGCTGGCGCTCGCACCGGACGATGCATCGATCCAGGCTTTAGCCGGTCAGATCGCGTTTCGGAAAGGCGACTATCTGGCGGCAGTGGAACGGCAAGCCAGCGCGGCGAAACTCCGTCCTGGGTGGGCTGAACCGCATCGAAGTCTTGCCCAGGCGTATGAAGCACTGGGACGCAAGGCCGATGCGCGCGCGGAGAGCATACTTGCAGACTCTTCCGGGGCGGCCGCGGACCCTGTCGACCCTCGCAGGCTTTTCGAGACCCGGCCGCCGCAGGATTGGTAAACGGTCAATGCAGCTTTCGTGCCGCGAACGGCCGCGCGTAGGCAGCCGGCACACTATGAGCCGGACTGCTCGCAGCCATCCGGTAGTACTCGAGTGATTTCTCGCGATTCCCCAAAGCCTCGTATGTCCGCGCGATCAGACATTGAATAAACGGATCCTGCAGGTTGGCTAGCTGCAACGCCGCGAGCGCGGCCGGATAATCGCCGGCATAGAATGCCACATACCCGGTCAGGTACGGAAAATATTCTTCCTGAGCGGGGTTCGTGCCCTTATCCAGAATGGCCCTTGTCTGGCTCACGTATTTTCGCGCTTCCGCGATTTTGCCCCGGCGGGCGGCAATCCGCGCTTTCGCATGCGCCAGCCGGACATTCCACAGGTCTTTGCGGTCCACCGGAATATCCGGTTGATTGAGACCGGCCGCGTTGCCTTTCTGGTACCACTCCGCCGCTCTGTTGAGATCGCCGTTATCGAGACACAGACGCCCCAGTTCATCGGCCACCTCACCGGCGTTATAAAAATCCGCCGTCCTCAGGTAGAAATCGTAGGCAGACGTCTCATACTTTTCCGCGCCCCTGCAATCTCCGGCAAAGCCATGGCTGATCGCCATAGCCCGTTGCGCGAGGGCGCGTTCGAGAGGAGTACGCGCGGCATTGATGGAGCGCGTGAACCACGTCTGGGCTTCCGGGTAGCGCGCCAGAAGGTCGAGGACCACACCCATCCCGTTGTTGGCGGCGACGGACGTCGGTGACGCCCCGGCAGCGGTGCGATAGAAGGTGAGGGCTTCTTCCAGCCTGCCATTGGCAATCAACTGCGGGCCGGTTAATTCCCCGCCCTGAAACGCCGGGATCGCCGCCGCAATCAGAACCAGGACCGCGCCTATACGCATGGCGGCCGGGAACTACAGCTTCTGGGGCTTGAAGCCGCCCTTCGAGCGGTCGTAGAGCCAGATGGCGCCGAATACGATCAGCAGGATGGCGGGCAGGATAGCCACCGCCCGGAACGAAGCCTGGGAGGCGGCGCCGAGAATCTGATCAAGCTTAGCTCCGGAGAGCGCCTTGAACGCGGCGTCACCACCGGCGAGCTCGATCTTCTTGTTGTCGAAAATTTTGCCCATCTGGGGCAGTACGAAGTTGATGGAGAGGGTACCGGCCGTGCCCATCAGTCCCAATACCAGAGCGCCACCGCGGGGGAACCGTTCAGACGCGGCGCCGAGCATGGTGGGCCACATAAAGCAGACACCGCAACCCCAAACCGTAGCCGCCAGTATTCCGGTGACAGGAGAGTTGGCAACGCTTAGCAGGACCAGTCCGATGGACGCCAGCAGACAGGATACCCAGAGCAGTCCTATCGAAGAAAGCTTGTGCGCGATAGGGCCCGCAAAGTGGCGCGCCACAAACATCAGCCCGCTGACGTAGACCAGTAACAGGATGCCCTGCATGTGGACGGTGCGGGTCAGCGCCAGATCCACCCACTGCCCCGGCGCCAGTTCCGACGCCGCTGTCAGGAACATGGAAGCGAAGAGCACCAGGAACATCGGCTTCCACATCTCGCGGAACATCGAGCCCACGCTGACGCCGGAAGCAGCGCGCTCTGTAGGCGGAAACTTCAACCCCAAGCAAAGAACGATTACCGCGATTGCCGGAATTATAGTGATAGCGAGCTTCACCTGCCAGCTGGTGCCCGTCTGGCTGAGCGCATAACCGAGGAGACCGCCTGCAATGAGGCCGCCGGGCCACCACGCGTGAAGCCGGTTCAGCGTGGCGGTTTTGTCGTCGGAGTAGACCGTTGCGATGAGCGGATTGATTACCGTTTCCACCAGTCCCCAGCCAATTCCCGAAAGAACAGCACCGGCCCAGATCACGTTATAAGTGCCGGCTCCAGGCGAAATTGTCTCGGCGAAGATGATGGTCAGACTGCCGGCAATAAAGCAGACAGCCGAGAGCGGCAGTAGCAGCGCCATACCGATAAAGTCGAGAAGCGGACTGCCGATCGCGATGGTGAACGCCATGCCGAGGAACGGAACTCCAAGGACCGCACCGATCATTTCCGCGGAATGCACCTTGTCAATGGGATCGAAGAAGATCCGTTGCAGGTCACTGGCAACATCGGCCCGGAGGGATGCGGCGACTCCCGCGGTAAAGAGCGCAAGCACGCTTGCGAGAAAGAGCCTGGATTTGTTGTAAGAGGCGTGGCGATCGATGGTCGGGGTGGCGGATGCGGTCATGCTCTGACGAGAATATCGTACTCAGTGGTGGCGGCGCTCAATTCAATTGGAAGGAATACTGCCGATCATGCGCCCGATGAACTTCACCGCGTAAATGCTGACGCGCTCGCGCACAGTCGAGAGGTCGACCGGAGCTTTGGGCAATCCAAGTGGCTCCAGTTGATTGGCGGCGGTATCGCTGCCGCTCGAAGGATGCGTGGCCACCCAGTAGAGAAGCTTCACGAGGTCATCCTTCGGAATAACTTTTTTCAGGTGATCGAACACCACTCGTGGCACATAGCCTTCCAGTATTTCCATTTCGAGTACGTCCGGAACCGCGGCCACGTAGAGCAGATTGCGGACGCGCTGCACGGGGTCGGTTACATTGCCGGGCTGCCACGCCGGCAGGGCGGCCGAGAGAGCGTCGAGTTGCTCCTGCATATCGGGCGGAGCAGCCAGTCCCTGGCGCGCAATGGGGGTGATGATGCCGCCATCGGGCGGCAGGCCAGCGAAATCCACGTCCCGCTTAATCTCCGCGACCGTGACCGCCTGCCAGTCAGGAGGTCCGGCGTAGGGAAGCGCCGCCTTGCGGGGCTGGTTGGTGGCAGGTAATGGATTCGCGGGCGGCGCAACGGCTACAGGGCGCGGCTGCGGGGACGCGGGGTGGTTGACGACGGTGACGACGGAAGCGCGGGCGCGCCATTCCGACAGCAGGCCAACACTCGCCCACGCCGCGAAAACCACAATCAGCCAGCTCTTGCCGCTCCGGGATGCGAACCGCTGCTGCGCATCCCAGCGAAACATCTGCGATCCCGCGATCATACCCGCCACGCCGATCAGCAGCAATGCCAGAAGGTCGAACCCGGCAGGCCATGTTGTGCTGCCGGTAAATGCGGACTGCAGAGCGGCTACGGCATATCTTCCGGGAAAGAACCGCGAAAGGTGCAGCGCCCAGTCCGGCAGGCTTTCGAGCGGAACGGCAACACCGCCGATAATCAGCATCGGAAGGAAAATGCACTGTCCCAGCGCCTGGACCGAAGGCACTGTATCGGCCAGAGTCGCAATCACCAGGCCCAAACCGAGAAAGGCAAACGCTACAAAGATAAAAGCTACGCCCAGGCCCAGCGAGTTCCTGGGCAGGGGCATCCCGATACCGAACGCAAGCACGAGTTGCAAGAGTGCCGCCGTGATCAGGATGCAGAAACGAAGAATTACGGCGCTGGCCACAAGGCTCGGGGCCGAAACCGGAGTCATGCGATAGCGCCGCCACACGCCTCGCTCGCGCTCGCTGACCATGGTCGTCGGCATTCCGAGGCAGGCGCCGCCCAGAATGGTGACCGTGAGCAACTGACCCATGTGCCTCGCCAGCGGAACCGGTTCATAACGATAAAGCACCCAGAACGCGAGCAGGAAAATGGCTGGGAACACGTAGCCGTAAAACATTCCCATTTTGTTGCGGAAGTAAAGCCGGAGACTGACCGCGAACTGTTGCAGCAAGCCGTTCACGGCACATCTTCCCCAGTTTTGTTTCCTCCGGTAAGCTCAAGCAGGACATCTTCAAGCGTGGACTTCCGGACGCTTAATTCCGCGATTTGGATACCCCGCGTATCGAGGAGCCTGAGAAGTTCGGTCAGCGTCCGATTGACGTCCAGGGTGGTAAAACGAAGCCTCGATCCGTCGCTCGTCAGGTCTTGCATGGCCGGCAGTGTGGCGAGTAGTTGCGGATCGACGGACGGCACGGTGGAGAGGAAGACGGAGGGTGCGCTCGTCGACCGATTGATCAATTCACGCGGGGTTCCCGTTGCTACGATTCGCCCGCGATCAATGATGGCAATACGGTCGCACAGCCGCTCGGCTTCCTCAATGTTGTGCGTGGTCAGCAGCACTGCATGACGATCGCGGTCCATGCCTGCAATCTCATGGTGGAGATCGCGCCGCGCCTGAGGATCGAGACCGGTCGATGGCTCATCCAGAACCACCAATTCCGGATCGTTCACAAACGCAAGCGCCAAAGCGAGGCGTTGCCGCTGCCCGCCGGAGAGCGTGTCGAAGGGAGCATCGCTCTTGTCGGTAAGAGCGAAGCGCTCCAGCAACTGCCGCGGTTCGCACCTGTGACGGTAAAAAGATCCGAACATCCGAAGCGCTTCGCGCGGCGTGATTTTATCCTGCAGAGACGTGGTTTGCAGCGCGGCGCCGATCTTCTGCCTGACTTCCGCGGGGTGCCGCCGGGCGTCCATGCCGAAGAGTTCGATATCGCCGGAGTCGGGATCGCAAAGGCCCAACAGGCATTCGACCGTGGTGGTTTTACCCGCTCCGTTCGGTCCCAGCAGGCCAAAAATTTCGCCCGACCGGACTTCGAAGCTGATCCCGCCCGCCCCCTGCACTTTGCCGTACGATTTCCGGAGGTTGCGCACCGCCGCGATGACGGGCATTTTAGTCGTTGTCCGGAGGCTCAGGTCCCCGGGAGCCCGCC
>JBDUBZ010000196.1:0-7691 GCA_040003745.1 Terriglobia bacterium | reverse complement strand
CGCCAATGCCAGGCGCGATTCGGAGATCATCTGCGATCTGGCACGCCGTCTCGGCAAGGGCAAGTTCTTCCCGTTTGAGACGCCGCGTGAAATCTTCGACGAACTGCGCGAAGCTTCGCGCGGAGGGCACGCGGATTACTACGGCATTACTTATGAAAAGATCGACGCACAAATGGGGGTGTTCTGGCCGTGCCCCAGCCTGGATCATCCGGGTACGCCCCATTTGATGCAGGGCGGCATCTCGTTTTTTCCGGATGGGAAATGCCGGTTCCAGCTGGCGCAATGGCGCGAGAGCGGCGATCCCATTGATGATATGTTTCCGACGTACCTGACGACGGGACGAGTTGTAAGTCAGTATCTCTCGGGTACACAGACCCGGCGTATCGGCGCGCTCGTCGACATGTACCCGGAACCACGCATCGAGATTCATCCGCGCCTGGCGGAGCAATATGGCATCGCAGAAAAAGACTGGGTGTCGGTCACGACCCGGCGGTCTGAGATCACTCTTCAGGCAAGCGTTGTGCGCACCATCCGGCCGGATACCATCTTCATTCCCTATCACTGGGCCGACCGGAAGAGCGCTAACCTGCTGACGCATCGTACGCTCGACCCTCGCAGTCTGATACCCGAATTCAAGGTATCCGCCTGCCGGATTCGCAAGGCCGACGTCCCACCCGCGCGGGTCGCGGGGAATCGACTGGTCAGGATCGACGAGCAAGGAGTCCCGAAATAAATGTACGGATACGAATTCTATGTGGATCCGTCGCGCTGCATCGGCTGCCAGTCCTGCGTCGCAGCATGCGAAGAGTGTGAGACGCATCGCGGCCACTCCATGATTAACTTCGACTTCGTCGATCGCAAGGAAACGATCGCTACCGCTGCATATGTCTGCTGGCACTGTGACGAGCCGACCTGCGCCGAAGCCTGTCCGGCCGATGCCATCAAGAAGGGCGAGGATGGCGTGGTGCGGTCCGCGCTCAAGCCGCGATGCATCGCCTGCGAGAACTGTGTGCTGGCGTGTCCCTTCGGCATTCCGAAGATCATACCCGAATACGAGCAGATGATGAAGTGCGATATGTGCTATGACCGGACATCGGTCGGCAAACGCCCCATGTGCGCTACGGTGTGCCCCAGTCAGGCACTCGCCTATCTGCGCCCCGAGGATATCGCCGCGCGGCGCGAGAAGCCATCCAACGTCTTTCAGTTTGGGAACCAGATCATCACGACGCAGGTTTATATGATGACTCCGCCGGGAACCGATTCCGTAACACTGGACATCGCCGATTTGATTTGGGAAAAAATCAATGTCTGACAGAACACAGGAAAAGGATCCGCTATGGCGCGAGGAGTTCTCCGTCTCAATTCAGAATGAGCGCTACGTCAATCGAAGGCAGCTTGCGAAGTTTCTGACACTGGGAAGCCTTGGGATGTTTGTCGGAAATTTGTGGATTCTCATAAAAAGCTGGTTTCGGCAGCCGCGAGCGTATCAGCGGAGTTCGGTCGCGAGAATCGGCGAAATTCCCGTTGGCGGCGTGAAGCTGTTTGAGTATCCAAAGCCGGGCGAGCGGTGCATTATGATCCGGACTGCGGAAGAGTCATACGTAGCCTACAGCCAGAAATGCACGCACCTGTCCTGTGCAGTGTTTTATTCCAGAGGGCACGACCGGCTGGAGTGCCCTTGTCACAACGGCTATTTCTCAGTGAAGGACGGCTCGGTTTTGCAGGGACCACCCACCCGCCCGTTGCCGCGCGTCGTGCTGGAGCGCAGTGGGGAGGAGTTGATCGCGATCAAAATGGAGCCTGAGATTTGAGGGGACGATATACAGACTCGCAAGAAATTCCGCAGCAGCGCCGCGGGCTCACTGCGATTGGCGCCGTCACCGCCCTGATTGTCATCCTGTTAGTGATTCAAATCTGGTTGCTCTCAGCTACGCTCGACGCGGTTCTCGCTGGGCATACGGAAACCGCTCTGCCGGGCGCAGTTGTTTCCGGGATCTTGTTTGGCATCTGCGCCGGTATGTACGCATTCGTCAGGCGCCAATAGATACTTGTCGATTGTCCTGCTGCTATCCTGTCAGCCGGCTCCACGTCTTTCCTTCTGAACACATGGCAGCCCACCCTTGTTTCCAGATTCGGACGCGTGGGCGAACCAGAGCGAGCGGTGCCTGCTCCCAGCGACAAGGGACGCTTTGTTGGGGGAGACCTTCAGGGGAACCGAAAAGGCAGAGCCTCGCCTACCGCTCCGCTGCTGTGCGCCAATAGCCTGGCAACGCAGGTTTCGTGTCGCGGAGAATTTCCAGTATTGCCTTACGGTCGACTGGTGTCAGCCGCGAATACCTTTCCCCCTGATCACGGTCGGTCAGCACATCGAACAGTTTTTGATAAGTGCGCTCTTTGGCAACAGCTGGTAACGCATCAAAGGCAGCATTGTAGATCATATAACTGAGAGGGTATCGGAACAACCGCTTTTGCAGGTCGAAATCGCGCAGTGACCGGCCCTGCCTGTCACGAGGACCCCGGGCCGGAAATGTTGTCGTGAATGACGAGACGCCCTTTATCGGCGAATGGATCGGCGCTTCCTCCACGAACAGCATGTAAGACACAAGTTCGTCAGTCAGGAATGTCAGACGGTCGCTGAATTGTGCCAGCTTTCCCTCTTGTTGTGCAATGCGGGCTTCCCACCCCAGACGAATCAGCAGATTCGTCATCCGTGTCTGGTGTTCCAGCGTCAGGAGTGCGACGAGGTCGCTTCCGCCCGCGAGATAGTCCGTGGTGTCAAATCGTCCCGCCAGGCTTGTCAGATTCTGGTTGTTCGTAAGATCCAGTTCCGACGGCTTGGCTGCGTCGGGTGAGACAGAGTTTCCGCGATGCTGCAAGGCCCCCGATGTTCCTGTGACGTACCAGCCACCCCATCGCTGCTCGAGAGGCGTTCTGCTATCCACGATCGTTGCGGCAGCAACAAACCGAGGCGCCCCGTCGGGGCCAGGAATTACGGAACTTGCGACCAGGCCGGGTACGTACAGGGTGCCCGGGAAGACATGGCAATTGAGGCATTCCTGAACGCGACGATTGAAAACCGGCTTGATTGTGCGATTGCGCTTCATAGTGTAGAAAACAATGCCCTGCCTGGAATCGAGCGTTGTGAACTCCATCAGATCGCCGTCCTGTACAAACCCGACGGCGACATTGTCGTTGAAGTACAGTGCGCGCGGCTTTCGTGGCGAGATCCGCGGGCCCTGGAAGCTGGTTTTTGAGAAGACCAGCATCTGGGAGTCGGTGTTCACGTCCAACTGCTTCAGGAGCGCAGGCAGGTAGCCCCATTTTGGGTCGAATCCGAGCCGCACCTGGCCGCGATCCAGTTTCGTCTGAAGGCGGGCAATGGGATTGTCCGAGCCATCGATCTCATAGCGGATAGCGGCGTGGTCGTATGGAACGTAGGGGTAGTTGGCAGCATCATCGCGCACTGCCCACGCGGCCGCGGACGCCACAGTTATCGCCGCAATTGAAAGCGCCTGGCTTCGTTTCATTTCAGTTCAATTCTATCGGCAACAATAGATACCGGGCTGTGACTTAGGTCACGCTCACGATGTAAAACCTGTGCCTCAGGCCCGGAAAGTAATGGGAGAGCCGGTCATCGGCAAACCAGGCTGCGCGAAAGACTGCAAACGCTTTTGCCAGCGATGAAGATCCAACAGAAACATGGAATAGGCACAAAGCGCTAAATCCCGGGGGTACGGGGGGCAGGGCCACCATATACTGAGAAAGCTGTTCTTGCAGACACGCTCGAGCGTTGGCATACGCTCCGGCCAGACCTGCGGGAAGCTCAATTGGGAAAACGAGCCGCGCGTCTTGATGATCTTGCGCAGGCTCATGTTCAGTCTTTCCACGCGTTCGTCGTGTAGACGATCTTCCGGATCTCAGGCGGGAACGCGAAAAAAGGCGTGATCCTTTTCGCCATTGAGCACCTGCCACCGGCCATTCAAAGGCAGGACTGCATGATGCGTGGCAGAAAGTCTCTTGTGCGCAATGGTGTAATGCCCCATCCCGCGAGTGAAGCGGTTGTGCCGCAGTTCAGAAAAGGCTGATGCACTTCGAGGCGGCCGAGGCACAACGTCAGCAGCGCGGCCATCCGCCACCGCGTTTCCTCGCCCCTTGTTCTGAGCCCGCTCGCGTAGGCCTGGAACTCAGAGAGACTCACGAAAGAAGGCGCCTTTGCGCGAGACCCTGGCTCGCGGCGGCGGTGAAGGTCAAAGGCGAGTTCCACGACTTCCCTCACAGGCATAGACTGAGACGGTCCCGCACACAAATGAAGCACGGTCCCCGGAGGTGATTCTCCCTGGAGGACTCCGAGCAAAGCTTCAGCGACCCAGTTGTCCGCCACAACATCGACCGGCGCGTCGGGGTCACCAGGAATCACGGGGAAGAGGTTACGCGGAACCAAACGAAGCAGCTGGTGGAAGTAGTTATATTGCGATATGAGCCCTGTTCGGGAGTCGCCGACCAGAGTACTGAGACGTGCGATTACCCAGGGCAGGCCTTTGCCCTGTTCACAAAGGAGTTGCTCGGCTTCGAACTTTGATTGTTCATAGGAGCTGTACCATCCGGCAGGGTCGACAACAGACGTTTCAGGCAGTGGCCCGCTCCTGCGCCCCGCAATGTAAGTGCTGCTGACGTGCAACAGCAGTTTCAAGCGCCTGGCGCCCCGGGCGAGTTGCAGAACGTTAGCCGTCCCGAGAACATTCACCTGTCGCGCTGCCGGCAGCGGCAGCGTGAATTTGGTCGACGCCGCGCAGTGCACGATGGTGTCGACTGAGCCGCACAGTTCGAGATACAGATCGTTCGGCATGCCAAGCCGTGCCTGGGTGATATCGCCCGCGACCGCGCGCACGTTTGGAAGATCTGTAATCGCGTGGCAGCGGTGGGTCAGCGCGTAAATGGTGCGCTTCGGGTTGTGCTCAGCCATTCTTCGCAGCAACAACCCGCCCACCAGTCCGGTTGCCCCGGTCAGAAAGATGCTGTCAGCCGCCACGCGTTGTCACCGGCGTATCAAGCTGTGGGGCCAGGCGCCGGTGCTCATTGCAACGCGCCTCCGCAACTTGAACCCGCGCCGGCTGTGCATCCGAAGCAATGCGTCCCCGTTGCGATTCGCTGGCCTTCCATATGGCCGAGGCTTTCGAGATCCCACACTGTTACCCGCCGCCCGCTCAGGCCGACCCCCAGCATCTGATTGAAGTCGCAATCATAGAGCGCTCCATCCCATCCGACACTAATCAGCGACCGGCACATCAGCCCGGCCACCGTCGCGGTGTTGAAATTCCCAGCCAGTAACGCCATATATTCCTGGTAATTCCCGCTGCGGCGCAACTGGTCGGCGAAGCGGCTGATCGGCATGTTGGCGAGGGTGAACAACTGGTGAAACTCGATTCCAAAATTCGCGCGTAGCTGGTGCTTGTAGTCAGCCTCCAGGCGGCTTTGTTCGGGCGGCAGGGTCGCGCCCAGAGGGTTGTAGACAAGGTTCAGAGTCAACGCTGAACCCGGTTTACCGTAACCCAGGCCATTCAACCGCTGCAAGGCCCGAATGCTTTTCTCAAAGACGCCACGCCCACGTTGCGCGTCCACGTTACCGGCGGTGTAGCAGGGAAGACTCGCTACGATTTGAACTTTTTTTTCCGCCAGGAACTCGCCGAGACCAGCCATCTCCGGCTCAAACAGAACAGTCAGATTGCAGCGATCAATAACTTCACGGCCCAGTTCACGGGAGCGGGTGACCAAACGGCGGAAGTTGGGGTTCAGTTCCGGCGCGCCGCCCGTGATATCGACAGTCGCTATGGCCGGAGTGACGGCAAGTAACCGCAGGAGGCGTTCCGCGACACCGGCATTCATCACCTCTGTCCGCTTCGGGCCGGCATCCACATGGCAGTGATGGCAGGCCTGGTTGCAGCGTTTGCCCACGTTGATCTGGAGAGTGGAAACAGGGCCCCGCAGCAATGGCCCACAACTCCGCTTCAGGACTTCCTCGAAATTGAGAGAGCTGACATCGCTATGCAGGACTCTCAATGAGCCATCGGAAGCGACCCTGGTCGAAGCTTTCATGCAGTACCGACTCCATCTTATCGATCATGATCGGAGAGCGCGTGATCGGAGAGGGCTCGGGAGCCTTTGCGCTGTCCGCGATAGCGCAGAATTCGCCCCAGGAGGCTGAGCAAGGGCGAATCGAGTTGTCTCGCCACAAATTCATCGGCCGCCCGCCGGTTCCCCAGCAGGAACGTTGGATACGGGTGCACGGTGCGGGCAATCTGCGAAAGCCGAAGCCCGTTCCGCATCGCCAGAGCATATTCGGAAATCATTTCTCCGGCCCGCGCGCCTAAAATCGACGCGCCCAGAATCCGGCCGGAGCGGCTGGCGAATATCTTCACCTCGCCCGCGGATTCCCCTTCGGTAATAGCCCGGTCCAGTTTCGCGAATGGGAAGCGGGCTACCGTATACCTCGCATTTCGATGCCGAAGGCGCGCCTCCGATTCCCCCAGATACGCGAGTTCCGGGTCTGTGAATGTGGACCAGACCACGTGCCTCTCATCCAGTTTTTGGGGCCAGCGCAGCAGGGCGTTCGTCACCGCGACTTTGCTCATGTGCTCAGCCATGTGGGTGAAATTGAATCTCCCAGTGACGTCGCCCGCCGCATAGATGTGTTTTTGTGAGGTCCGGCAGCGCGGATCGACAAGGATGCCTTTTTCTCCCGTTCGGACTCCCGCGTTCTCCAGTTGCAGTTGCTCAATGACTGGCTCGCGTCCGATCGCCGCCAGCACAGCGTCGCACCGGAGTGTGCGTCCATCGTCAAGCGCCGCCGCGAGATCGTTCTCACCTTTTTCGAGGCCGGTGACTTTTCTCCCGAAATGGAAGGTCACCCCTTCACCCTCGAGACATTGCTGGAGCACCCCGGCATGTTCCGGATCGTCCCGGGGAAGGATGCGCTCGCCCGAGGCTACCACCTGCACGTCCGACCCCAGACGCCTGAACGCCTGCGCCATTTCAATACCCACCGGGCCGGCGCCAAGGATGAGCAGCCGATTCGGCTGAGACCTCAGCTCGAACAAAGTCTCGTTTGTGAGAGGGATCGCGGAGAAAGCCGGCATTCTCGCGCGGCTGCCAGTCGCGATAATAAAGAACCGCGAAGTGAGCGTGCGCCGCTCTCCCGAGTCATTTTCGATCCGGACCGTGTGCGGGTCGAGAAAACAAGCGCCGGCCAGCACCACTTCCACCCCGAGTCTTTCCATGTTGGGCGGTGCATCGGCGTCTTCGTAGACCTGCTGGCGGGTTCGCCAGACGTGATCCATCAGTTTCGAAAAGTCGACTTGGGGCTGTGGCGCAACCAGGCCGAACCGATCCGCGGTCCGGATCTGATGAGCCGCGCTGGCGGCGCGAAGAAGCGTTTTACTCGGGATACAGCCGGTCCACGTGCAGTCTCCGCCCAGGCGGCGCCGTTCGATCAGGGCCGTCTTCGCGCCCAGGAGCGCTGCCATTCCGGCTGCCGTTAATCCGGCGGCTCCGGCACCAATCACGATCATGTCGTATTCAAAAGGCATGGCTCGTCAACAATGCTGGACAATCAAATCTGCGGGGCGAATGACATCAGATATCCCTATATGCATATTCGCCAAACCGCCGGGGGAGGCGAAGACGCGGCTGATCCC
>JBDUBZ010000195.1:0-7694 GCA_040003745.1 Terriglobia bacterium | reverse complement strand
GCTTTTCGGCGCTCTTGAGAAGACGAATCAGGCGATGGAGCTTCAGGTAACGCAGGAATATATGGGTCAGGCGAAGCACATGGTGTTTCTGGTTCCGCAGTGGAAGGAAGTGCTGGATTTCGATCTGCAGGCGAAGGCGGGCGGGAGTACCGTGAAGGCCCTGGCGGCGGGGAAGACTTTCGGCCGCCCTACCGGCGGGTTCGTGGGCGTCACGAATGTGGGGCTGGACGACAACTGGCTGGGCAACCATCTGTCGATGGCAAATCTTTACGGCTTTGGGCGGCTGGCGTGGAACCCAGATCTGAGCTCGCAGGAGATCGCCGGGGAGTGGACGCGTTTGACTTTCGGGAACGACCCGAAGGTGGTGGAAATGGTGGACGCGATGCAGCTCAAATCGTGGCGTGTTTATGAGGAATACACGGGGCCCCTGGGGCTTCAGACACTGACCGATATTGTGGGCGATCATTACGGTGTTGCGGTGGAAGCTTCGGAGAAAAATGGCTGGGGCCAGTGGCATCGCGCCGATGACAAGGGCGTTGGGATGGACCGGACCGCGCTGACCGGGACCGGTTATATCGGGCAATATAAGCCCGCGGTGGCGCGGGTGTTCGAATCGCTCGCGACGTGTCCCGACAATCTTCTTTTGTTTATGCACCACGTGCCCTATACGTACAAACTGCATTCGGGGAAGACCGTCATTCAGTATCTTTACGACTCGCATTATGAGGGGGCGGAGGCCGCTGAAGGCTACGTGCGCGAGTGGAAGCAGCTCAAGGGACTGATTGACGACGAGCGCTATGGCGCGGTGCTCCGTCAGTTGCAGTATCAGGCAGGGCAGGCCCAGGTCTGGCGGGACGCGGTGGTGAACTGGTTCCTGCGGGCATCCGGAATTCCGGATGCGAAAGGCAGGGCGGGGCACTATCCAAATCGCACGGAGGCGGAGGCCATGACGCTGACCGGTTACACGCCGCGGGATATCACACCCTGGGAGGCGGCTTCAGGCGGAAAGGCCGTGACCTGCGCGGGGAGCCGATGCGAGGCAGTGCACCAATACAAAGGACCGGCGGGGTGGTTCACGCTGGCGATTCAGTATTTCGATCAGCCGGTGGGCGCGGCGCGGTTTCGGGTTCGTGTCGGCGATCAGGTGGTGGATGAGTGGACGGCGGCGGGACGGAATCCGGCGCGAAAGATGGATGCTTCTTCGTCGACGCGGCGTCGGATATCCGGCGTGGCCCTCAGGCCTGGGGATGAGATCCACATTGAAGGAACTCCCGATGGAGGGGACCCCGCTGGGCTCGATTACGTCGAGATTGTGCCGGAATAAGGCACTAAAAATCAGCAGGCTTAATAACCTTGCGCCGGGCCGCGCAGTTCGATAAAGTTCGAGGCTGGAACGAAATGTTTAAATTTACGACTCTCTTAGCCGTTTTCGCCGTCACCGCAGCGGTAGTTTCGGCGCAGCGGGCGGCGCCCACGCCAGCGATGCTGGAGCTTCAGAAGCGCTCGGCGGCGGACCGCCAATTGATGCTGGACACGCTGCACATCACTTCGCTGCGGACGGGTGCGAACGGCAGCGATCCCAAGGCTCCGAATTACGCGAACTACGACGAGGCGAAGGCGAATCCGTATCCCACACTTCCGGACCCGCTGGTGCTGAAGAACGGCAAAAAGGTAACGACAGCAAAGATGTGGTGGGATCAGCGCCGGCCCGAGATTGTCGAGGATTTTGACCGCGAGGTGTACGGGCGCGTTCCCAAGGTTACGCCCAAAGTGACCTGGGAAACGATCAAGACGACGAATGAGCAAAATGGCGGTGTCGATGTTGTTACGAAGCTGTTGCTGGGCCATGTGGACAACTCCGGCGATCCGGATATCAAGGTCGACATTCAACTGGCATTGACGACACCTGCCAGTGCCAGGGGGCCGGTTCCCGTGATTATGGAGTTCGGATTTGCGCCAGGTTTTGGGCCGGCGCGCGCTGGATTTCCGGCTGGCGCGGGCAGACCGGGCGGTCCCCCTCCCGGACCAACCTGGCAGCAGCAGGTTCTCGCGAAGGGCTGGGGCTATGCGGAAATCGTGCCGGGCAGCATTCAGGCGGATAATGGCGCGGGCCTGACGGAGGGCATCATTGGACTGGTGAACAAGGGTCAGCCCCGTAAGCCCGATGACTGGGGTGCTTTGCGGGCATGGGCCTGGGGCGGCAGCCGGGCTTTGGATTATTTCGAGACGGACAAGGCTGTGGATGCCAGGCGCGTGGGCATCGAAGGCCATTCGCGATACGGCAAGGCAACAATTGTGGCGATGGCTTATGATCCCCGTTTCGCGGTGGCGTTTGTGAGCTCGTCGGGTGAAGGCGGCGCGAAGCTGCATCGGCGCAACTGGGGCGAGTTGGTTGAAAACATAGCGGCGACCAACGAATACCACTGGATGGCGGGTAACTTCCTGAAATACTCTGGCCCGTTGAACTGGAACGATCTGCCGGTGGATTCTCACGAACTGGTGGCGCTTTGCGCGCCGCGACCGGTATTCCTGAGCGCGGGGGCCACGGAGGGGGACGGCTGGGCGGATGCGAAAGGAACCTTCCTCGCCGGGGCGGGCGCCGGTTCCGTATATAAATTGCTGGGGAAGAAGGATATGGGAACGAACGAGTTTCCGGCAATCGAGACGGGTCTGATGGCCGGAGACGTGGCCTTTCGCCAGCACGCCGCCGGACATACCCCGGGCCCGAACTGGCCCACTTTCATTGCGTTTGCCAGCCGCTATTTCAAATAAGTACGAATCCGCTAACCTAAAAGCGGGTGGGTGCATCTAAATGAATGTGCAGAGAATGAAAACATCAAATCCCGTGTTTGGCGGTTCCACATGGGAAACGAATGCTGTCCACGTCGGTTACGGGCCTTCGATGACAGTTGCCGGAACCGCGAACAAGGCCGGCATCCTGATGCTGTGCGTGCTGGCAAGCGCCGCATGGACGTGGAACCGGGTTTTCACCACGCAGGACATCGCGTCGGTGGGCGGCTTTACGATGCTGGGCGCAATTGGCGGCTTCATCGTCGCGATGGTGACGATTTTCAAGAATCAGTGGGCTCCGGTGACGGCTCCCATTTATGCGTTGCTGGAGGGGCTGTTTCTGGGATCGCTTTCCGCGACGCTGGAACTGCGATTTCCGGGCATCGCGATTGAATCGGTGGCGCTCACATTTGGAACGTGTTTCGCCATGCTGATCGCTTACCGTTCGGGTCTGGTTCGCGCCACGCCGGGATTCACCAAGGGCATCATTGCCGCCACAGGCGGCATTGCTCTGGTGTATATCGCGAGCATGCTGCTCGGGTTGTTCCATGTGCAGATTCCGGGCATCTTCGGCGGCGGACCGATCGGTATTCTGTTCAGCCTTGCGGTCGTTGGAATCGCCGCCTTCAACCTGATTCTGGATTTCGCGATGATCGAGGATGGCGAGCGGCGCGGTGCACCGAAGTACATGGAGTGGTACGGGGCTTTCGGGCTGATGGTGACGCTGATCTGGCTCTATCTTGAGATCCTGCGGCTGCTCTCGAAGCTGCGTGGCGACGACCGCCGCTGACCAATTAGTTAAAGACTTCGTACGAGAGCAGTTCACCCGCGAGGGCATGATTGCCGCTGTCTGCATTCATGCCCCCGGAGGGGCTGCGGCCGGAACCACCACGCTCTTATTCTCATTACCCTCAACGCAACGATACGTTCCTCGCCAGCCTCCGATTTAGACGCTTCCTGAAACAGCGGACGACCGATTTATTGCGATTTCGGGATAAAGTATTTATTATTTTCTTATTGGTACTCTGGTCGTAATGAATGGTTTCCCTCTGCTCTCGCTCTGACGGCTGCCGATTGACAACATAATGGTGCTCAGTTCCCAGACCCGTCCTATCTTGATCACCGGTTCCCACAGATCCGGTTCTACATGGGTAGGAAAGATGGTGGCAGCCTCGCCCTCCGTCGCGTATATTTCAGAGCCTTTCAATCCAGCCCATTCGCGGGGCATTTTTAACGCGACGACGGACCGGTGGTTCACGTGCGTGTCCGGCGCCGACCGATTTCGGTATGAATCTGCGTTGCGGGATACGATCGCGTTTCACTATGCCCTGAAGACGGGGCTGGGTTCGCTTCAAAGTCCGCGCGGGCTCGCCAGAGTGCTCGTTGAGTACTCGAATTGCCTCTTATACGGCTGGCAGAAGCGCAGAGCACTTCTGAAAGATCCGATTGCGCTTTTTTCGGCGGAATGGATCGCCTCAACGTTTGACGCCCAGGTTGTGGTGATCGTCCGGCACCCCGCCGCCTTTGTTAACAGCCTGATCAAAGCGCAATGGCGCCATCCCTTCTCGCATTTTCTGGATCAGGCCGAGTTAATGGCTACCAGGCTGGCTCCCTTCCGGGATGAAATCGAGCGCATGGCCCGGGAAAAGCACGACATCGTCGATGAAGGTATTTTGTTGTGGCGGATTATGCACCGTTTGATCCTCGATTACCGGAAGGCAAACCCCGGCTGGCTCTTTGTTCGGCATGAAGACTTGTCGGGAAATCCGATTGACGCCTTCGATGCGGTGTTCAACTATCTGAAAATCGAATATACCCCTGCCGTCAAAAAGACTGTCCGTCTTTACACGCGCTCAGGCAATCCTATCGAGCGAGGCGAAACCGGACAGGCGTTTGCCAGGCTGGACAGTCGCAGGAACGTCGATCGATGGATGCAGCGCCTTTCCGCGGAGCAGATTCAGCGCATCCGGGAGCGATCCGCGGATGTGTGGCCCGCTTTCTATTCGAACGACGATTGGGAACCTGCGGTCGAAGGTTCTCCCTATACACGTTGGGGGGGAAACCGCGATCAAGCAGGGCCACTCCCCATGCCGCCGCCCGGCGAACGAATGAAGCGCCAGCACTAAAAGGCCGGGAGTTTCAAAAAAGCTGCTGATCGCCACCAACTGGCTGTGCCACGGCGGGTAGACACCATCTGAATTTACAGCCCACCGCAAACTGCTTGGCGACGCCCGCCGGTAAGCTATTCCGTCGGTTCTTCCGCGATCACGACGCGCCGCCCCTCAATGGTCACGCGCCCATCGGCGATGTAGCCGATCGCCTTCGAATAGATGACGTGCTCCTGCGCGAGAATGCGCGCCGAGAGTGTCTCGGTGGTGTCGTTATCCAGTACGGGCACGGCCGACTGGATGACGATCGGTCCCGAATCGAGAAACTCATCGACGAAATGCACGGTGCAGCCCGTGATTTTGACACCGTGATCGATAGCCTGGCGTTGTGCATCGAGGCCGGGGAAAGCCGGCAGCAGCGATGGATGGATGTTCAGGACCCGGTTTGGGAACGCGCGCACGAAATCGGCGCTCAGAAGGCGCATGAAGCCGGCGAGGCAGACGAGTTCCACTTCGTGCGTTCGCAGTTCGTCGATCAGCAGCTTGTCGTAGGCTTCGCGTTCGAGTCCCCGTGACGGGATGACTCGCATGGGGATACCGCGCTCGCGCGCGATTTCAAGGCCCGCCGCTGTGGCCCGGTTGCTGATGACGATGGCAACTTCCGCATCGAGTTTGCGCCGCGCGATGCTGTTGGAGATCGCCTCGAAATTCGACCCTCTCCCGGAAATCAGAATGCCCAGCCGCATAACTAACGGTATTCCACGCGGCCTTTGCCACGGCGCTGGGCGATGACTTCACCAATCACCCAGGGCGCTTCGCCCAACCGCTTCAAGGTGCGATGTGCGGCGGCAACTTCGGCCGGCGGGACTACCAGTATCATTCCCACTCCGAGATTGAAGGTTCGGCGCCAGTCCGCTTCGGGAATCCGGCCGAGGCGGCGCAGCATTTCGAACAGGGGCGGGGTGTGCCATGACGAGGTGTCGATGGCGGCCGCCACGCCTTTGGGCAGCACGCGCGGCAGGTTGTCCGTAATTCCGCCTCCCGTGATGTGAGCGGCGCTCTTCAGTGCGGAGATTTTGATCAGGGCCTGAATTGCCTTGAGATAGCTGCGATGCACTTTGAGCAGTTCATCGGCAAGCACCGACCCCGTTTCTTCGAGGTAAGAATCCGGCCTGAGTTGCGCGACGTCGAAGAGCACTTTGCGCGCGAGGGAATAGCCATTGGTGTGGAGTCCGGTAGAGGGCAAAGCGAGCAGTGCGTCACCGGGCTTCACCTTTGTTCCCGAAAGTATTTTCTTCTTTTCGACCAGCCCCACAATGGCGCCTGCGAGGTCGTATTCGCCCTCGGCATACATGCCCGGCATCTCAGCGGTTTCGCCACCGATCAACGCGCAGCCATTAGCGCGGCAACCGCGGGCCATGCCGGAGACCACCTGAACGGCAACGTTGGCATCGAGTTTTCCGGTCGCGAGATAATCGAGGAAAAACAGGGGTGAGGCGCCCTGCACGGCGATGTCGTTGACGCAGTGGTTGACCAGATCTTCACCGATGGTGTCATGGCGTCCGGTGGCGAAAGCGATTTTCAGTTTGGTGCCGACGCCGTCAACGGAACTCACCAGAACGGGCTGCTTTGCGCGCGGCAACGCGAAGCATCCCCCGAACGAACCGATGTCGGTGAGAACGTTCTTCGAGAAGGTTGCCCGCGCCATTTTGCGGATGGAAGCGACGGCGCGGCCGGCCTCGTCGATATTCACTCCGGCGTCGCGATATGAGACTGTTGGGGGCATTTTTGCAGACGAACGCACCAGTATAACGGGGTCAGGTTTCCAGCAGGAATGTGACCGGGCCATCGTTCACGAGTTCCACCTGCATATGGGCCTGAAACACGCCTGTGTGCGTGACCAGGCCATTTTCGCGCACTTTGCCGACCGCGTAGTCGTAGAGTTCGCGAGCGCGCGCTGGGGGCGCCGCCGCGTCGAAGCTGGGCCTTCGGCCTTTGCGGCAATCGCCATACAGTGTGAATTGCGAGACCAGCAGCAACTCGGCGCGGATATCGAGAGCGCTTCGATTCATCCGCCCCTCATCATCGGGGAAGATGCGCAGGTTGACCAGCTTTTCAGCCAACGTGTCGGCATCGCGGGGTTCGTCGTTGGCTCCAATTCCGATCAGAGCCAGGATGCCGGGGCCGATTGCGCCGATTAGCTGCCCGTCGACCATTACGCTTGCGCGGGTGACTCGCTGAATCAGAAAGCGCAAGGCGTTAGCGCACGGGTTCCGAGTCGATCGCCCTTGTTTCCTGCCAGGTGAAAATCATGCGGCTGATGACAGTCAGGTTCGAGAGAACGGCCAGCACCCAGAGCACTTGGGCCATCCGAATAGTCAGCGCACCGAGGATGATGAGCACCACGCGCTCCGGCCTTTCAAGGAAGCCGACTTTACACTTTGGAATCACGTTCTCCGCCCGGGCGCGCGTATAACTCACCATAACGCTGCCGGTCATCGCGATCGCGGTGAGAACAACGTAGAAGTACCGGTTGATCGACGCATAGTAGACCAGCAGGCCGACGAGCACGAAGAGATCGGAATAGCGGTCGAGCACGGAATCGAAAAAGCCGCCAAAACGAGTGACGCGATTGGTTTCGCGGGCTACGCGGCCATCCACCATGTCGAACAGGCCCGCAGCCAGGACGACGACACCGCCCCATCGCAGGCGGCCGGCCGCGAACAGAAATGCGGCAACGATATTAATCAGCAGACCGATACATGTGAGGACGTTGGGATGAACCCGCGACAACGC
>JBDUBZ010000194.1:0-7713 GCA_040003745.1 Terriglobia bacterium | reverse complement strand
AGTTTGCTGTCCTTGACCTTTTTGACGATGTCTTTCGCCTTCTCGGTTGGGATGCCCGAGACCAGGGTGATGTCCTGACGGACGGTGGAACCAGAGGCGGGCTGCACTGCACCATAGGTCAGATTCTTGACAGGCACGCCGCGCTTAATCAGTTTCGCCTGCAGGATTTCGGTCACGGCCCTGAGCTTGAAGTCGTCCGCGCTGGCGAGTGTGATCGTCTTTTCTTTCTCGTTGAGTTCGATGGACGATTTTGAATCCTTCAGATCGTAGCGGGTGATGATCTCCTTCGAGGCCTGCTGAATGGCATTGATCACCTCCGGCATTTCAATCTGGGAGACCACGTCGAAACTGTTATCGGGCATTCACTGACAGTTTACTTCGCTCTGAATGAGATTTAGAGTATCGAGCGAACGGCCCCGCCATCGACGGGGATGGTAGTGCCCGTAATGTAAGAAGCTTGCTCGGAGGCGAGGAACGCGACCAGGGCCGCCAGTTCGGCGGGGTTTCCGATGCGGTGCATGGGAATCGACTGAGCAATCTCGTCGAGCGGCTTCGTGGCGGTCTCGCGGACGCGGTCGGTCAGAATCAGTCCTGGGGCGACGTTGTTGATGGTGACTCCGAAGGGCGCCACTTCATCCGCCAGGAGCTTGGCCATGCCAATGACTCCCAGGCGGCTGGCCGTTGAGAGCATGGACCCGTTGAGCACACTTTTGGTTGCCAGGCTCAGGATGTTGACGACCCGTCCCCAGCCGCGTTCCTTCATGCCAGGGATGGCGAGGCGGGTAAAGCGGACGGTGCTCATCAGACTCAACTCGAGCGCTTTGTGCCAACGGTCGTCGTCGAAATCGAAGAACGAGCCAAAGGGCGGCCCACCGGCGTTGTTCACCAGGATATCGACGCGGCCGGCGGCTTCAAAGGCGGCGGCGATCTGGGCGGGTTCAGTTACGTCGACGACGACGGACCGCACGCCGAGTTCGGCGGCTGTGGCTTCCAGTTGTTCCCGGTTGCGGGAGCCGATGATGACGTCCGCGCCCTCCCGCTTCAGTGCGAGGGCACAGGCTTTGCCGAGACCTTTGCTGGCGGCGAGCACCAGGGCAGACTTTCCATTGAGACCGAGATTCATCTTTTCAGCACCGCGACCACACGCTCGGTGACCTGATCGATCAGGGTCGGCATGACGGCGTTCAGAGCGGCGTCGAGAGCGACGGTGACCGCCGCGCGCACCTGCTCGGGATCTATAACTGCGACGGCACGGGCCGGGGCGGGCGAGGCGGCGGGAGCACGGCGGGTTCTGGCGCCCACGACGAAGCGGCCCACAGCTTCGAGCAACAGCGTCGCTTCGAACGGCTTTTTGAGCAGACCATCCGCGCGGACCCGGTCGACTTCCTTTTCATCCACAGGCTCTACGGCGCCGGCGGTGAGGAAGACCGGTATTCCGCCGTGTCTTTTGGCGTATTCACAAAGCTCAAAGCCCGAAACTTCGGGCATGGAGACATCGGCAATAATCAGATCGGGCTCGGCATCCTGAAGCCGCAGCATGGCGGTCTTGCCATCGCTGACAGTGATGACTTCGTGGCCTTCATCCCGCAGGATCCGCTCGCCCATGCGTTGTGCATGCGGGCTGTCATCCGCAAGCAGTATCCGGCTCATTGAGGAGAAGTGGCTGCGGGCGT
This sequence comes from Terriglobia bacterium, assembly GCA_040003745.1. Classification (GTDB taxonomy): domain Bacteria; phylum Acidobacteriota; class Terriglobia; order Bryobacterales; family Bryobacteraceae; genus BOG-234. The sequence goes on along the minus strand of JBDUBZ010000194.1, from coordinate 6,040 downwards.
CTTGGGAGCAGGCGCGGCGTCCACTGCGGGCGCGGGCGTGGCGCCCTTCTTTTTGGCGTCCCGCATTGCCTTCTGCTGAGCCTTCAACTGAGCCTTTTGATACTCTTTGATCTGTTTCGCCGTGGCGACGTGGTTCGATGGCGGCGGCGCTTCGGGCTGCGCGGCGGGGGCGGTGGCGACGCCGTTGGAACTGACACTGGCCTTCTGCTCTCCTGAGCCTGCGCCTTCCACTTTAAGCGTGCCGTTCTGCTGACTGATGCGAGCGTCGTTACCCGCGTCGAGGGTACTGTTCCCGGCTACTCCCGCGGATACATCGCTGATGCCGGTGGCCCCATTGGCGGGCGCAGTGGTTCCGGCCGCCGTGGCCGGCACGCTGACGGGGATCGGCGGCCGCACAGCGGTCATAATGGGCGCACCACCCTTTGAAGCGAGGCTGGTGTCGGGACGGCCGGTGATCACGCCCACTCCGCGCTCGAACCTGCCGAGCTTTTTGAGATTCTCAGAGTCGTACTTCTGGCGCGCGTAGGCGTCGGCATCGGCCTGCGGAATCGGGCGCTTCAGAGCATTTAAACGCTCTTTTGCCGCCGGCACGTGCGAACTGAAAGGGTAATCCTTTACGATCTTCGTGAGCGCGTCGCCTTCCTGAGTTTCAAAGCGGTCGCCGATCTTGCGGTAGGCATCGGCCAACTGCCACAAAGCCTGATCGGAGCCGCTGTAGAGGGGGTACTGCTGCGTCAAATAGGTGAAACGGTTTGCGGCTGCGGGCAGGCGGCCATTGTGATAGTAAAAATCGCCGGTTTTGAATTCCTTATCGGCGAGCACTTCCTGAATGTCACGCAGCTTCTGCTCGGTCTGTTTTCGGTATTTGGAGTTCGGATACTGCTTAATCAGCTGCCGGCATTCATCCTCCGCACGCGTGGCCTGGCCGGAATCGCGATCCGCCTTTTCCATCTGCTTATAGTGGATATCGCAAACCTTTTCCTGAGATTCGGCGGCTTCCTCCATATTCGGATAGAAGAGCTGGAAATCCTTGTAAACCTGTTCGGCCTGGGCGAGCCCATGCGCGCCGCCTTCGCGATACCAGCTGTCGGCAATCGCGAGATTGGCTTTGGCAAGGTATTCGCTGCTGTCGTAGGTGTTGATGAGAACGTTAAGGGTGAGGCGCGCCGTATCGTAGTTGCCGTGTTCGATGTCTTTGATGGCCCGGTCGAAAAGGACCTTATCGGGTTGCAGCGTGTCCTTCGAGATCGGCTTTTCGTATTTCTTGTGGCGGAAAGGGAAGCCATGGACCGACAGCGGAGCGAGAGCAAGAATGCCCGCCAGCGCGATCCGGATAAAATTACTTTTCTGCATTTATGTTTTGTTGACTGTCAGAGACCGCATTCGGCTGTCCGGTGCGTTCAATCCGCTTAGTTCTTTCATTCTATTAGACTTTGACTGCCATTGCATCTTCTGCGATCTGTTGCATTTCCTTCACGGTTGCGGCTGGGTCGGCACTATGGAAGACGTGCGATCCGGTCACCAGCCAATTACAGCCCGCCTGCACGATCGAGTCTATATTGGCATCGCTCACACCGCCATCGATCTCGATGGCGAAACTGAGCCGCCGTTCCTGCCGGATGCGGTCCAGGCGCCGGATTTTATTGAGTGAATTCGGGATGAAACTCTGGCCGCCAAAACCGGGGTTCACGCTCATTACCAGCACGTAGTCGGCGACGTCAAGGACGTCTTCCAGCACGCTGACCGGGGTGGCCGGATTGATGACAACGCCCGCTTTCGCGCCCATGCTCTGAATCAGGCGCAGGGTTCTGTCCAGATGCCGCGCGGCCTCATAGTGAACCGAGACCTGATCGGCCCCGGCATCGATAAAAATGGGGGCGTAAGTGTCCGGGTCTTCAATCATCAGGTGCAGATCGAGTGTCAGCCCGGTCACTTTTCGGATCGATTTGACAACAGGCGGGCCGAGGGTCAGGTTGGGCACGAAATGCCCGTCCATGATGTCGACATGGAGCATGCGCGCTCCGCCGCGTTCCACTTTCGCGATGTCCTCCCCCAATCGGGCAAAGTCCGCCGAAAGGATGGATGGAACGATTTGAACCATGTCGTCTAAGCGACTATTTTAGCATGCAAACGCGGCCTTAACGGGGCTGGGAACGACCCCGATGATACACTGGCGGAGATTCCACAGGATGCTTCTTCCGCGCGATTTCGTCGCATATTTATCCCGCCAGATCGTGCGGCGCCTCTCTCCGGGCACGATTGAAACCCATTCACCCGAAAAGGTGGTGGAACTGATCGACGCCATCATTTACGACGAGTTGGATGCCGAAGACAAGCTGAACGACGAAGTGCGCGATCTGCTGGAGCAATACAGCGATTACATGCGCCGCGAAGGTGTCAGCTACCAGGACATGTTCCGCAAGATCAAGAACACGATGGTGCAGCAGCGCAAGATCGTGCGCGCGTCTGGGCGGGATACGGGCGACAGCATGAAGCTTTCGCGGGACAAGATCACCGATATCTCGCACAAGCTGATCGCCGCAATTCGTAAATCGCGCGATCTGCGCATGAAGAAAGATCAGAACGACGCGCGGCTTGAGATCGTGAAGGCTTTCACCGAGATTCTGCAGGTGGAAGACAAGGCGGACCGGGCCTCGCGCGAGAAGGTGCGGTCGGTGAAGCGCGATATTCCCGAGGGCAGCGAGGAGTTCGAGATCCTGCAGAAGCGCTATTACGCCGAAGAGCTCAAGAAGTTCGGTATCGATCCTAATAAATAAGCCCGATAAATAAATGAAGCCTGTCGTTGTCGTGGTGGGGAGTCTCAACATGGACTTCGTCGCGGCTACCGGCCGACTTCCACGCGCGGGCGAAACGGTGCTCGGGCACGATTTCCGGATGTTGCCTGGCGGCAAGGGCGCAAATCAGGCGGTCGCGGCGGCCCGGCTGGGTTTAGAATCCATTGCGGTCAGGATGATTGGGCGCGTCGGCCACGATCTGTTTGGGGATCGGCTGAAGGCTGGACTCTCGGGCGCCGGGGTGGATGTCAGCGGCGTTCATGCTTCGAGATCGCAGCCGACGGGCATCGCGATGATTACGGTCGATTCGGCGGGGTGCAATCAAATTGTGGTGGCGCCGGGCGCGAATGCCGAACTGCAGGTCAGCGATGTGGAGGCCATGCGGCGGATCTTCAAAGGCGCTCGGTTTGCAATGTTCCAGCTGGAGACTCCCGTTGCCACCGTGGCGGCCGCGCTTCGGGTGGCGCGCGAGGAAGGTTTGGGCACGATTCTCGATCCCGCTCCAGCTCAGAGATTGGCGCGCGAGATGCTCAGCGACGTGGACATTCTGACGCCGAATGAATCCGAGGCTTGTGCGCTTCTGGGGCGGGAACCACGTCAGATTGCGGTGGAGGATGCTGCCTGGGTGGCGAAGAAAATCGCTGGGCTGGGTGCGCGAACGGTCGTTCTGAAACTGGGGCAGCAGGGGTGCTTCTTTTATGGCGCGGGCGAGGCGTTTCATGTTCCGGGATTCATTGTTCAGGCGGTCGATACGACTGCGGCCGGCGATACGTTCAATGCGGCTCTGGCGGTTGCTCTCTGCGAAGGTTCACCAATGCGGCACGCGCTGCGTTTTGCCAATGCCGCCGCAGCCATCAGCGTGACGCGGCACGGCGCACAGGCGTCGGTTCCCACGCGCGTGGAAGTGGACGGACTTTAAACTGGCACGAGATCGTAAGCATGGCATGGACGAAGCCTTTTACTTGTGCCGGGACAGGAACACTGCCTCAAGACCAGGCCGGGGGGCAGCCCAGCCCGGGAACTCATTTCCCAGACACAACGTAGCCGGTGCGCGCGTAAATACGGCTGCCCGGGAACCGTTTGGCGGCTTCGGGCGAGAGAGTCACTTCGATGTGGCGCTCGGCTCCGGGGGCGGCGGCGGGCAGTGGGTAATAAAGCGTATAGCGGCGGCGGAGCCGGCGCACGGAATCCTGGAACGCCGGTCCCGGATCGCCGGCGAGGATTGTGGCGCCTCCTGTTTGATCCGTTAACGGGCTGGCGAGAATTCTGTTCGCACCGGGCTTGTCGGGAATCAGCTGGCTGAAGACGGCATCCGCCTTCCACAGGTCTCGAATGGACGCCTCCGCGCGCGGGCCCGGCTTGTCGCCAATCATAAGAATGGCCCGGCGCCGTTGGGTGACTGGCTCGCGTCCGAATCGCAAAGCGGCGTCCGAAGCGGCTTGACCGGGGTTGGACGAACCGGAGAACTTTGCGCTCACGACCTTCAGGAGTATGGTCTTGTTGGCGGCATCGAGATCCGCCGTGAACGGCGCGATTTGCACTGCATTTTCCGCGAACGTCATGACGGCGACGCGATCACCCGGGCGCAATTCATGGAACCCGAGCTCGATCGCCCGCACGATTTGATGAAGCTTCGAATTCATCCCGCGGCTGGTGTCAAACAGAAGAATCAGATCGAGAGGTTCGGTTTCAAAACTGAAGCCCGTGATATTCTGCGCGACGCGTTCATCGACTATGTGAAAATCCTCTGCCGTAAGGCGGGGGATGATTTCGCCAGCGGAGTCCGTGACAGCCACATCGACACGGACGAGCGAAACGCCCGCTTGAAAAACAACATCCTGCTGCTGCGCGGCACAAAGAGCGGCGGAAAATAAAAGATACGGGGTGAATAAGCGCAAATCAAGACCATGACATCAGGTTCGGCCCGTAAAGTGCAACCCTACGCGTCAGAAGGAGCACCAAATGAGCGACAGTACGGTAAACGAGATCAAGGGGAAACTCCACGAAGCCAAGGGCGCGGTGAAGGAAAAAGCCGGAGAGTTGACCAACGATCCAAACCTGCAGGCCGAAGGTCAGGATGAGAAACTCGAGGGGACGATCCAGAAAAAAGTCGGCCAGGTTCAGAAGGTCTTTGGCGCCTAAATGATCCTTCTCCTCATTATTCTATTGCTAGTGCTTGGCGGCGGTGGCGGGTACTATGGGCACAGTCGCTGGGGCTATGGAGGCGGCGCGGGCATGGGTCTCGGCACCATCCTTTTGATTGTGCTGATTTGCTATTTCCTCGGCATCTTTCACTAAGAGTTTTTGGGAAGACCCGCGAATTCTCAGCAGAGGGCGGGAAGGCGGATGGTGGCATAATCGTCCTCTTCCCGCCCTTTGGCGATGCGGCTGAGAAGAATCTCAGCGGCTCTCACCTGGGATACGGTTCCGACGGAAACGCCGGCGCGATCCGCAACTTACTTTGATGGTGGTCAGAGCTTTCGAAGCCAGACATTGCGGATGGCGATCTTCCCGGTGCCTTCGATTTCAAAACCAATCAGGCCACTTTTGCGGAACTTTGTCGGGTCGTCGTCGAATAGAATCGACATGACGTGGCCATTGATGATGTGGGTCATCTGGTTACCGCGGGCAATGATGTGAAACTGATTCCAGTCGTCGATCTTCACATACCCGCCCAGCTCGTCCCGGTCGCCCAGAGTGGAGAGCAGGCGAGGTGCCCTGCCTTCTTCCGCGCGAACTACCTGTCCACGCCAGGCAATGATTCCGCGCCCGGTGGCCTGTTCGTAGTACTGACCGCTGTAACGATTGGCTCCGTCGAAATCGAACTGGGCCCCCAGCATGTCCCATTTTGCCTGTGATTCGCGGGTAGGCGGCGTTCCGCGGGGCGCGCCGCTGGGGCAGGCTCCCTGAGGTGCGGGTCTGGCGGGACCAGCGGGGCGGGGAGGAAGAATCGCACCGCGATACTGGACGCCGCTATTTACCTGCGCGCCCTCGCCGCGCATTTCCAGCTTCATCTCGAAATCGGCCTGTTCGCCACCCTGCCAGATCAGATAGATGGTGCCGGTGGGCTTTTCGCATGTGGATTGCGCAACGATAGAGCCGTTCAGAACGCTCCAGTAAGAGGTATCGCCGTCCCAGCCTTTGAGCGTCGAGCCATCGAACATGCTGGTCCAGCCGGTGTGGTCTGCGAAGTCGATGGGGTCGGGCTGGCGAAAGCCTCCGCCGCTACCTCCGCCACCACGGCC
>JBDUBZ010000193.1:0-7750 GCA_040003745.1 Terriglobia bacterium | reverse complement strand
TGCGCCAGTGCGCCCCGTTGAAATCCCGCATCCCGCGGAAGATCACCGCGCCGCCTGTATTTACGTATTACCCGCTCATAGATGCCAGGAATTCCCCATTTGTCCGGGTCTTTCCCAGCTTATCGAGCAGGAGTTCCATCGTTTCCACGGGCGACAGTGGGCTCAATACCCGCCGCAGAATATAAACACGATTCAGCTCGTCGCGCGGCATCAGCAGTTCTTCTTTCCGCGTACCACTCTTGTTGATATCAATGGCGGGGAACACGCGCTTCTCGATCAACTTCCGGTCGAGATGGATTTCCATGTTGCCGGTTCCCTTGAACTCTTCGAAGATCACGTCGTCCATTCGGCTGCCCGTATCCACCAGAGCGGTTGCAATGATGGTCAGCGAACCGCCTTCTTCGATGTTGCGCGCGGCGCCGAAAAACCGCTTTGGGCGCTGCAGAGCATTTGAATCCACGCCGCCCGAAAGCACCTTGCCCGAAGGGGGCACGATCGTGTTGTAGGCGCGCGCCAGACGCGTGATCGAATCGAGCAGAATCACGACATCTTTCTTATGTTCCACCAGCCGCTTGGCCTTCTCGATAACCATCTCGGCGACCTGAACGTGACGCGTGGCCGGCTCGTCGAACGTCGAGGAAATGACCTCGCCGCGCACAGAGCGCTGCATGTCCGTAACCTCTTCCGGCCGCTCGTCGATCAGCAATACGATCAGAGTCACCTCTGGATGATTCGTCGTCACCGAGTTGGCGATGTTCTGCAGCAGCATCGTCTTGCCCGTGCGCGGAGGAGCCACAATCAGCCCGCGCTGCCCCTTGCCGATAGGGGTGACCAGATCCATCACGCGGCCCGAAAAATTGTCGCGCACAGTTTCAAGCTTCAGGCGCCCATGAGGGTACAGGGGCGTGAGGTTATCGAAGAAAATCTTGTTGCGCGCTTCCTCGGGCGGCTCGAAATTGATGGCATCGACCTTGATCAGCGCGAAATAACGTTCACCTTCTTTAGGCGGCCGTATCTGCCCTGAAACTGTATCGCCGGTGCGCAGATCGAAGCGGCGGATCTGAGAAGGCGACACGTATACATCGTCGGGACCCGGCAGGTAATTGTATTCGGGCGCGCGCAGGAAGCCGAATCCATCGGGCAGGCATTCAAGTACGCCTTCCGAAAAAATTAATCCGCTTTTTTCCGCCTGCGTCTGCAGGATTTTGAAAATCAGTTCCTGCTTGCGCAGACCGGCGGCATTCTGCACGCCCATCTCTTTGGCGATAGTGTTGAGATCGAGAATGCTCTTGTCTTTGAGCTCCACCAGATCGAGCGTGGGCCCGCCCGGCTTGCCTTGCTGCTGGCGCCGCCGCTGCTGACCTGGATGCCCCTGGTTGGGTCCTTGATAAGATCCACCGCCACCACCCTGCTGCGGGGGTCGCTGTTGATTCTGAGTCCCAGCCTGATTCGCGGAGCCCGGTTCGCCCTGGCCGTCTTGCCCCTGCAACGGCGCTATAGGAGGTGCTTCCGAGGGAACAGACGCCTGTGGGGCAACTGGAGGAACTTGCGCGGTTGGCGCGGGAGGAGCGGGCGGAGGCGCTGCGGCAACAACTGCCGCCTCTTGTTTTGGGCTCTCTCCCCGCGCCGCATCGCCTTTTTCGTGATTCCGATGCGCCGGACGCGGAGCCCGTGGTGGCCGCTCCTGGTGCGCGGGCTTAGACGCCGCGCCCTCTTCTTTGTCGGCAGGCCGATCGGAAGGCGGCTTCTCGGCCGAGGCATCCCGGGCGGGACGATCGGCCGGCTTCTCGGGAGCGGCTTGCTCCTGAGGCGGTGTGTCGTTTTTTATAGTTGGGTCTATGGTTGGTGTGTTGTCGTTATCGCTTGCCAAATTTCCCTCACTCCCCGGCCGGTTCTGGCCGAGAAAGGCAACGGCTCGTCATATTTCCGTATCGCTCTCATGCCGTGCAGTTGCTCTTTTTGATTTAATTTGTCGATCTTTGACGCGACCACGCGAAATGGTCGGCGATTGGCTTCGAGCCACGTTCTCAGCTCGAGGTCCTTCTCCATCCACCCACGCCGAGCGTCGAGGATCAGGAATGAAAACTCCAGGGTAGTTCTTTCGTGTAAATAGCGTTCAATGAGTTTCGCCCACTCGTTTTTCGCGGCAACGGGCACCTTGGCGTATCCGTACCCCGGAAGGTCGACGAAGTAGTATGCGCCGTCGATCCGATAAAAATTGATCGTTTGCGTTCGGCCAGGGGTGCTGCTGGTAAACGCCAGCCCTTTCTGGCCCGTAATGGCATTGATCAGGCTGGACTTGCCGACGTTGCTTCTCCCCAGAAAAGCGATCTCCGGCAACCCATCGGCGGGAAACTGCTCGGGACTATTGGCGCTTAAGATGAATTCCGCTTTCAAGTTTACTACACCGGGAAGGGGGAGAAAGTACGGCGGGCGACATCTACAGTGTACCCTGCTCGACCCCTTTGTCAGTGGTCCGATTTCCGCAATGCCTTTTGAATCGCCACCACCAGGGCTTTGACTTCTTCCCGCGACGTTCCGTTCCATTTCACCAGGGCCAGCCTTCGGCCCTCCTGAAGCTTCACCGTATTGGCCTCGGCCGGGGTTCGCTGCAGGGCGTTGAATGCGCTGCCCTCCTGCGTGTAGCCACAGATCCAGACTTCGGCCAGGCCCTCCTGACCGCCTGCGTAAAGGGCCTTCCCGCATTGGGCGGGAACCCCTGCCGGAAGCCCAGGCGGCTGGGTGGTGAGCATGGCCGAATCCTGAAAGCCTTTGAGCGTCCAGGCTGGCGGGATAGATTGGGGTAAATCCGGTTTGCCTGGGTAATGCTCGCCATTGCACGCGACGGACGTTATGGACACGAGTAGTAAAATGAAGCTGGTTTCTCGTCGGATCATTTTCCCGTAGAGTACCAGCCACTCCGAAATTGAGGAAATTTGGGTAAATATAAAGCTGCACGCGCCAAGTCGGACGCACCGCCACAGATGCGTCCGGGCGTTCCGTGCCTGGTTATCATGGTTGGCGGCGCAATACTGTTACTTCTTCTTATGATCCTGGTGATGCGAAATGAGAATTGACGGCCGCACGGCGAGCCAGTTGCGGCCCGTGCAGATCATTCCCGGTTATCTCAAGACTGCCGAAGGGTCCGCCCTCATCAGGATGGGAAACACACACGTCCTCTGCGCCGCCAGCATTGAGCAGGGCGTGCCACCCTTTCTCCGCAACTCGGGCAAAGGCTGGGTCACCGCCGAGTACTCCATGCTGCCCCGCGCCACTTCCACGCGTTCGCCGCGCGAAGTCACCAAAGGGCGCGCCAGCGGAAGGACGCATGAGATCCAGCGCCTGATCGGCCGGTCGCTGCGCTCGGTGGTGAATTTCGAAGCGCTGGGCGAACGCTCCATCATTGTGGATTGCGACGTCATTCAGGCCGATGGCGGCACGCGCGTAGCATCCATCACTGGCGCCTATGTAGCGCTGGCGCTCGCGGTCAAGCAGATGCTGACCTACAAGATGATCAAGGCCTCGCCGCTGGTGGGGGCTGTGGCCGCCATCAGCGCCGGCATTCTGAAGGGTGAGGCGATCCTCGATCTCTGCTACGAAGAAGATTCCCGCGCCGAGGTCGACGCCAACATCGTCATGACCGACACGGGCCGGCTGGTGGAATTCCAGGCCACTGCCGAACAGAGAAGCTTCGACGACGAACAGATGGATAAGATGCGCGCGCTTGCCCGAATCGGGAATGCGGAGCTCATTTTGTTGCAGAAGTCCGTGATCGAAACTGCGTGAAGATTTATTGCGCCACCGGCAACCCCGGTAAGCTGCGCGAGTTTCAGCTGGCGGGTGAGCTTCTGGGAATCGATATCGAACCGGTGCCAGGTTTGAAGTCCCTCGAAGCTCCCGAAGAAGCGGGAGCCACGTTCGACGAAAATGCCCGTATCAAGGCGATCTATTACAGCCGCTTTGCGCCCGGCATGGTCTTCGCCGACGATTCTGGTCTCGAAGTCGATGCGCTGAACGGTGCGCCCGGAGTTTACTCGGCGCGCTTCGCCGGACCCGCCGCCGACGACCATGCAAATAACAACCTGCTGTTGCAGCGGCTCGAAATGGAGAACCACCGATCAGCCCGCTTCGTTTGCGTGATCGCGCTTGCCGAACAGGGTGTCGTGCGGCAGGCTTTTCGCGGCACAGTCGAGGGCGAGATCCTGCGCGAGCCGCGCGGCCCGGCCGGATTCGGCTACGACCCGCTCTTCTTCTATCCTGCCTACAACCAGTCTTTCGGGGAAGTCGATGACGCGAAAAAGTTCGCCGTCAGTCATCGCGGCAACGCCCTGCGTGAAATGCTCCGCTGTCTTGTTTAGAACCTGATCCAACGTCTCGAACGCTATTTCGAATTTGCCGCCCTGGGCACCGACTGGAAAACAGAGTGCCTGGCCTCGGCGCGGTCTTCCTTTCGGGTATCGCTTTTCTGATTCTGACCCTGCTGGGCGTGCGGCAGATGATTGTCAACCGATCCCGCCGGAGTTCTATGCAGCCGTCGCGACTGGCGTGGGCCTGTTCATCGCGTTCATCGGCTTGCGCAATGCCGACATCGTAGTTCCCAACGCAGCCACTGGGGTGGGTACTGCTGACAGCGGCATTGCTCTGCGCAGCCCTACAGCTTTACGGACATTATGGCGACAGCCGGACAGCTCAATATCCGCGCCGCACTCGGCATCGGCCTGGTCGAAATTGTTTTCGTCTTTCTTTTTGTGGATCTCTTCGACAACGTGGGCCCCTGCTCGCCGTCGGCAAGAGGGCGGCCTTGTTCACCCGCGCCGAATAATGTCCCCCGCCTCAACCGGATTCTCTACAGCGATGCTCTCGGGACCGTGGTGGGCGCCACTGCCGGCACCTCAACGGTGGTGAGCTATATCGAAAGTTCGGTCGGCTTCGCTATGGGCGGCCGCTCCGGCGTAACAGCCGTCACCACGGGCCTGCTCTTCCTCACCATGATCGCCATTCCGCTGACCTTCAGCATTGCCAACGGCCTTGCCCTCGGGTTCTGTGCGTGGACCCTACTGAAACTTCTCCGAGGCCGTTTCCGCGAAATCAGCTGGATGGTTCTGGCGCTCACCGCGCTCTTCATCGTCCGCTTCCGGTACATGGGAGGGCGCGGCTGATGCGGGTCGGCGCAGGTGAGCCGCCACAAACAGCCAGAGAAACCCGGCCAGAAGTCCTATAGACGCGCCCAGCCCAGAAAGCGTGGGGTTTGAACGACCCCGCAGACTCATCATAATCAGCAGATTGATGGTGACCGGAATGCCGGCCGCGATCAAGGGCAGCCTCGGGCGGTCCAGAGCAAACGAGCAGCGCGAGATCAGATCCATCAAAGCCCAGCCCACAATGCTGGGCGCGAAACCCAAAAACACAGCCGAGACCAGGAGTGTCGATTCCGGAGTAAAATTGCCGCGCTCGAAAAGCAGCCTGATCACAGGCGTCCGCAGCAGAATTGCAACGGCGCAGGAAGCCACCGCGGCGACCGCCATGAGGCCCACGCTGCGATCGATCAGCTTATAAGCGTTCTCGGTTTGGTTGGCGCCCCGCAAACGGGCGATCTCCGGCAGCAGCGAGTTCGCCACCGGGTAAACCATGTACGCCACAACCACGCTCACCAGACGCAGGCAATAATCGAAGGCTGCCGCCATCCCCGGCCCCGCGTGGGTGGCAAAGGCGCGCGTCACCAGGATATTCGCGGCAATCAGGCCCGCATAGATCAGGAACATACTGGGACGGCCCAGAATTTCGCGAAGCGCGATTTTCGGTCCACGCGACTGGCGCACCTGTTCCCGCAGGTCCCGGCTTACCGACCAGGTGAGCGCCAGCTGAATGAAGGCCCCAACGGTATACCCGACTGCGAATCCCTTTACCCCCATCACGCGCCACAAGGAAATGGCGGCGATGATGGTAGCCCCGTTCAGACAGGCTTGATAGAGCGCGGGAGCGACGAATCGCCGCTCCGTATAGAGCAGTGCCGCATAGATCGCCGAGCCTCCCGCGAACAAAGTTGCAGGCGCCACCAGCCTCAGCAGCAGCACGGCCTGATCGTGCTGTTCAACCGCCAGCCCCGGACCCATCAGCGAGATCAACAGCGGCGCCAGAGCCGCAACCGCCGCACTTCCCGCCGCGAGGATGCAGAAGAAGATGCGCGAGGCGCGCGCAAATAATGCCGCCCTCTGTTCTGCCGGCCGCAGCATCAGCATCGGAACGAACGACACCAGCATGGTATTCACGATGGCGCCGTTCAGGGTATCGATGGGCCCGATCGCCACCGAAAGCGCATCCGCGCGCGCATGAGTCCCAAGGTAATAGGCCTGCACCGCGATGCGGAAAAAGCCCGTGATGTTTCCGGCCAGGATCCCGGCCCCGACAACCAGGCCTCCGCGCACCAGCGCACTCTGCCGCAGGCGCGCGATCGTGCTGGAAACGGAACCCCGCAGAACTAGCCCTTTACGGCGGTCAGAGCGGCTTCGTAGTTTGGAAAATTGGCCACTTCGGGCACGTACTCCACATACTTCACTTTGTTATCCGGTCCGATAACGAAGATCGCCCGGCTCAGAATCCGCAGCTCTTTGATCAGCGTGCCATACGCCGCGCCGAACGAACCTTCGCGATGATCGGAAAGCATCTTCACGTTGTCGAGCGCGAATGAATTACAAAACCGCTTCTGTGCGAAGGGAAGATCCATGCTGACGGTATAGATGTCGACATCGTCGAGCCTCGCCGCCTCTTCGTTGAAGCGCTTCGTCTGCGCATCGCATACCGGAGTGTCCAGCGAGGGGACCACGCTGAAGATCCGCGTCCTGGTCCCCGTATCGCTCAGGTGCACGGGCTTGAGGTTGCTGTCGACCACCGAAAAATCCGGCGCCGCATCGCCTTTCTTAAGTTCCGGGCCCACCAGTGTCAGGGGATTTCCGTTGAGTGTCGTTGCTCCTGCGCGATCCATGAAATGTTCCTCTTTTGTGAAATGTTGAAACGCTCTATTTTAGCAATCGCGCCAGCTCTTCAGCAGTGTGGACGGGCGCATTGCACGTGAAATTCTCACAGACGTAAACGGAAGTTCCTCCTTCGCCGGCCTTCATTTCCGCCATCGCCGGCTGCCACGGCGTCAGTTCGGCGGAGGCATAGAGCAGGACGCGATGGGGATCGAAGCTATTCCAGAGCAGTTTCGTCATATCGTTCTTTTTCGCCCCGGCAACCACAATTTCGCGCGGTGGAGCCAGATCGAATTCGCAGGCGCAGAGCATCTGCGGCATCCCGTAAGGCGCCTCCGTCAGGCGCTGCTGGAACGCTGCGAGCAATTTCCGCGCAGAGGCCTCGTAGTGTGCTTTGCCGGTTACCCGGTGCAATCGCAGAAGGTTCATCAGCGCCACCGAATTTCCCGAGGGCTCGGCGCCGTCGTAATCGTCTTTCAAGCGCATCAGGCGCGAAGTGTCCGCATGCGCGGAGGCGAAAAACCCGCCGCTCCCGGTATCCTCCAGCAATTCGCACTGCTTCGAAGTAATGGCGATCGCCCGCTCCAGATAGCGGAACTCGAACGTCGCTTCGTAGAGGTCGAGCAATGCCTGCGCGAAGAACGCGTAGTCGTCCAGCATGCCTTCAATGCCCGCGATGCCCGCCCGATATCGCCGCAACAGCGAACCATCGTCTGCCGCCATCGTCGCGAGGATGAAATCCGCAGCGCCTCGCGCCGTCTGCTCATAGGCCGGTTCAT
>JBDUBZ010000007.1:0-25552 GCA_040003745.1 Terriglobia bacterium | reverse complement strand
CCTGGCTGCTGCTTCGCGAACTGGATGCGGGTTGCGAGGAGGCTCTCTGGCTGGACACCGACATGATCGTCACGCGGCCGGTTTCGCGCCTGTTGCAGGAGTTTCCGCCGGGATTGTTCATGGTTGCGGAGGAGTGGGACAGCCCTCAGCCTGAAGAGGTCGCACATTTGTGGGAGGCGCCTCCCGCCCGTGCGGTGACGCCTGTCAACTCGTGCTTCATCCGGGCTGCTCCGGCCCACCGGCCGCTGCTCGAACGGTGGATGGAGAAGACCCGTGACGCGAACTACCGGAAGGCGCAGCAACTGCCGTTTGCACAACGGCCATGGCGTCTGGCGAGCGATCAGGTGCTGCTGAGCGCCGTGCTCGGAAGCGCGGAGTTTTCCGGCGTGCCGTTCGCTTCCATCCGCATGGGGAAACACATCGCCCAATGCGCGGGATCTTCTGGCTACCGTCCGGCTGACCGTTTGCTCGACCTGTTTCGCGGCCTGCCCGCGATGATCCACTGCATCGGCCGCAAGCCCTGGACGCCGCCCAGCGCAGCCGAGGCGGACCAGCGCTTTGGGATCGATCTGGCGACCGATGTATCGCCCTATGTGCTGGCCGCGCGAAAGCTGGCCAACGATCTGGAGATGCATCCGCCATGGCTCGCTACCCGCACCGCTCCCGGCGCTGTTCTAAGAGCACTGTCAGGCGGTCATCCGGCGCTCGCGGGACTGCCGCTGGCGGTCGCCCACGCGCTCTACAGGGGGCTGACCCACACCGAGCGATATACCACTCAAATCAAGGATTTTTGAGGTAATATGACGATCCATCGAAAGTGGGCGGCGGGCGTTGCGGCGCTTGCTTTGGCCGTGGGAAGCATGTTTTTTTTGAGAGCCCGCCCGGCCGCGCGAAGCGGCGACTATTGGATGTACGTCGCGACCTACACAACACGCGGCGGCAATGGCATCTATCTCTATAAATTTCACGCGGACAGCGGAAAGCTCGAGGCCAGCGGGCTGGCGGAGGGGCGATTGTGGCAGTCGAACAGCAATGCGCTCGCGGGCAGTCCGGGGCGGGTATTTTCGCAAATCCGGGCCGGATGGCCTGATTTCCGAAAAATTTTGCGGGGCGTGCAGGATCCCGCGTTCATCAGGGCCGACGGCAGCGGCCGATATCTGTATACGGCAAATGCGATGGAAGCGGGCGCCATCTCGGCCTTTCAAATCGACCCCACTACTGGCAAGCTGGCGATCCTGAATACCGAATCGTCAGGCGGCGCCCTTCCGGTCTATTCCAGCGTCGATAAGACGGGACGCCATCTGCTGGTCGCCAACTATAAAGGCACGGTGGCGGTGTTGCCGATCGGTTCCACCGGGTATCTGGGACACGCCACGGCGGTCATCCGGCATGCGGGCGCCGGTGCGCACGCGCATTCCATAGTGCTTTCCCCCGACAACCGTTTCGCGCTGGCAGCCGATACGGGGCTCGATCAGATTTTCGTATACAAGTTCGATGCGGCGGGAGGCGGGCTCGCGACGGGGGATCCGCCCTTTCTCAAGCTGCCTCGCGGCACGGCGCCGAGGCACCTTGCATTTCATCCGAACGGAAACCTGGTTTATGCCATCGGAGAGAGCGGTTCGAGCGTAACGGCGATGAAATGGGACGCGCTGAACGGCGTGCTCGCGCCCATTCAGACAATCAGCACTCTGCCGGCGGGCTTTCATGGAGAGAATGGTGGGGCCGAGTTGGCGATCCATCCCAATGGCCGCTTTTTATACGCTTCGAACCGGGGGCACGACAGCATCGCGGTCTTCCGTGTGGATGACGCCGCGGGAACCCTGACGCTTGTAAGCTTCGAGCCGAGCTATGGCAAGAGGCCGAGCAATATGCGCATCGACCCGACGGGCAACTGGCTGATGGTTACCAATGTATTCAGCAATAACCTGGTGGAGTTCCGTCTCGACCCCGGGAATGGCGGCTTGAACCCCGTGGAAACTATCGGCGTGCCGTCTCCGATGGGTCTGGAATTCGTCGTGGCTCGCTAGTGAAGTTAGTGGCCGGCCCACGGGATGGAGCCGAATTTCTTCTGAGCGGCGCCGTCCAGATATTCGAAGTACCGCTTGAGGTGAGCGTCCCGCGACCACTGACGCCGGAAGGCTTCGTAGCCCCTGGCGCCCAGGTCGTTCCTGAGTTCGGGCGAACTGGAAATGCGTTGAAGCGCGTCAAGCAACTCCGCGTCCGTGCGGTAGAGAAAGCCGCCGCCGCTGTCTTCCACGATTTCCGTCAGGCCGCCCAGATCTCTCGCGATGACAGGAGTCTTGCGGGCAAACGCCTCAATGGCCGTTAAGCCGAAGGTTTCATAAGTAATGGACGGAACGATGCAGGCAAGAGCATGGTAGTAGAGTCCGCCGAGTTCCTGTTGCGTGCATGCTCCCAGGAAGCGGATGCGCGGATTGCCGGCTGCCAGCGCGCGCAATTGCGCATCCTGTGTCCCGGTCCCGGCCACCAGAAGGTCGCAGCCGGGCACGCTCTCCCAAAGCGGGATCAGGGTCTGGAGTCCCTTCACCGTTTCGAGCCGGCCTACAAAGAGAAAGTATGGAGTTTCGCCCGGCGGGGGCGGTGGATTGCGCCAGTCGTCATCCACGGGATCGATAAAGTTCGGCAGGTGGGCCAGGGGCTGGCTGAACCCGCGCTCCGCGTGCATGTTCGCGGTAAACCGGCTGGGAGAAAAGAATTGATCGACGTGGCCTGCCATGCGTTCCAGAAGCGGGGTGTAACGCCATAGCTGAGGCGGGCGCTTCGACTGGAGACAGCAGCGCAGACATTCCGGCTCGCGGCATGGGGCGCCGTCGTACTTCCAGAGAACGTGCATCGGGCAGATCAGCCAGTGCTCGTGCGTGGTATACACCTTAACCGCTTTTCCGTGGGGCGGCAGCAGCGAAAGAACGCCCGGGCCGAGCAGGGAAATGTTGTGGAAGTGAATTACGTCGTACGAGCGGAGCGCCATCACTTCCGCGATCTTCTTATTCTTCAGCCAGGGCATGCCCGTCTGTTGTGTCAGAAATGGCGAGAGCGATCCCCACGGGCTGCGCAATTCATGAGTGACGACGTTTGGATGCGAAGCATACTGGAGCGTTGGCTCCGCCGGGTTCAGCAAATGAAACGCGTCGACGCAGTGGACGACATCCACATGGTGCCCCCGATCGGCGAGCGCGTGCGACAAGCGGTAGATCTGCATGGCATCGCCGCCGAAACTGTAAGGCGGGTAGAACGTTGTCAAATGCAGGAAATTCAGGGGCCGGGACTGGCCGAAACCGGCTTTCCCGTCAGGCGACATTGGCGATGACGTCCAGCAGTTGCCGCGCGGCCTGATCCCAGGTCAGGCGGGCCGCAGCTTTGAGGCCGGCTGCCCTCATGGTCTGCCGCAGTTCCGGAGAACTCAACACCTGTCTCAGGGCACTCCCGATCTGGTCTTCGGAGGGATCGATAAAGATGCCGCCACGGCCCAGAAGGCCTTCGAGCGGGCTGGCATTCGTGGCGATCACGGGACAACCACAGGCCGCCGCTTCAACCGCGGGAAGGCCAAAGCCTTCCATCAAAGACGGAAGTACCAACACCGACGCCATGCTGAGCAGCACCACCAGATCACTGTCGTCCATGAAGCCCGTAAACCGGACGCGGCGCTGCAGCCCGAGTGCTTCCACCTGGGCGGCGATGGTCCCGTAATAAGTGTGAAACGCGTCCCCCGACGTGTCGCCGACCATGACAAGCACGACGTCGTCGAATTCCGTCTGTCCGGCGATACGGGAAAAGGCGGTTACCAGCGCCTCCAGATTCTTGTGCGGGCTGAAACCGCCCACGTATACCGCGATGCGCTGTTGCGGGTCGATACCGAGAGCCTGCAGCCTGGGGCCGGGCGCCGGATTTTCGACTCTGCGAAATACCGGATCGGCCGCTTCGCCCACCACGAAAACACGGTCGGGATTGGTTCCAAACCGTTTCACGATGCAGTCCTTCGAGTAGTCCGAAACGGTGATCAGTGCGTCCGCCTGCAGACGGCCCATCGCAACTTTGGCATTCCAGAAAAAGCGCGCGGCCGGACGCGGAACGGTCAGGCCCGGAAAGGTCTCGGCGATGACATCGTGCATCATGACAAGTTTGCGGGCCGGCGTGCATACCGGAACGTAGCTGTAGACGGTGGGGAACAGGAGAAGCTGGAATTCCGCCGAAGAAAGAGCACGGGACATACCCCACATATCGCGAATGGAACGGCGCCCCGCGGCCGAGGCTGCCTGAACGGTGGGTACGGAAGAGGGCAGCAGGCGGACCTCACACCCGTCGGGCGTGGGCTCCGCTGCTTCAGTGGAATCGAGGAAAAGGGTGTATCGATTAGCGGTGTCCAGACGCACCAGACTGCCGAGGAGAGACCGGGCGTGCCTGCCGTAGCCACGCCGATTGTGCCAGCAAGTGGCATCTACGCCAATATTCATGGTTTACAACAAACCCTGTGAACTGTCGGTGGTCGTTCCGGCGGTTCGCGCGCGACGGGGAAGCGCGTGGCGCGTAATATAGCCCGTCAGTTCGCCGCACACCCAACTTACCGTTAACACGGTGATGATGGGAAGAGCTTTGAAGAAAGCACCCAGATTACTGCGTTTCCGCACCGCTACCACGCACTTTCGCGACAGCAGCAGAAGCGGGATCGCTGGTGAAAAAACGATCCATGTCAGACGCTGGGCCGGGCCGATCACCGCACACCGCCATGCGCCAAAGGAACGGCCCCAGACGAAACGTTCCAGCAGGGCCGCCCGGAGCCGAAGTGCCTGACGATGCTGAAAAACCACCACGTCGGGCGCCATGGCGATTTTCTCTCCACAGGATTCCATCGCCTCATTGACCGACGCCTCGTGAAATTCCTGCTCCCAGACATGACGGATGCGATCCAGTGCGGCGCGCTTATAAATCACATTGGCATCGCTTGCGCGGTGCGTCTGACCTTTCGGCACCGGGTTCTGATAAAGCTGGAAATCGCTGATATAAACCGCCCAGTTCAGGGGCCGGTCGATTCCGTTTTCAATCGCTCCGCCGATTCCGGCGAAAGGTCCGGCGTGGGCACTCACAGCACGCAGGCCCCAGTCGGGCGCCACTATATCGTGATCTTCAATTAACGCGATGAGACTGCCGCGAGCCTGCGCGAAACCGCGGGCAATCAGTGCGCCATGATGTTCGCGGCTGTTGCCCCGCCCGGTGTATTTCCGCAGATCGGAAAACTCAAGGATAAGCACGTCAGGGAACTGCTTGCGCAACGCTGCGATGCCAGGCACGCCGGCCGGCACAGGGACAATGATCTCCATGGCAGGGGAAGCGGCCTGTTTCGCCAGAGCTGCGAGGCAGGGGGAGAGGTGCCGAGTATTGATAGGACTCGTGGTATCGCTTGCGATCGCCACAACTACCGAAAGTACTGGATTATCCAATTGCGTCCCCGACTCGCCCCAGTTTACAGTGTCGCCACCTTATGCCATTGCGACCGGGCCCGTGTTGTGAACCACAGCAACGCGACCCCCAGGCCGACAAGCGCGTACGCGGCCGGACTCCACCACCACGCGACCGGCGCTCCCGCCTGACCCAGCCGGACCAGCCAGAGCATTTCAAACTTCCTTTCCCAGAGGGTAGCGAGGGAAAGCCGGACATCGTTCTTCTGCGCCGCGGCGACGATCATCGATTGCACGCAGCATGCGACCGCAAGGCTTCGACGCACGAGTGGCGGCCAGTTCTGAACAGCCTGAATCGAGAGCAGCGCAAGCAGTGGAACTACTGGAACCAGATAACGGAATCCGGTGGAGGGTTGCAGCCAGGAATACTGATTTGCGGCGCAAAAAATAACAAACAACCCGAACCAGGTGAAAATGATCCGCGTTTCGAGGCGCGGTACCCGATAACGGAGCCGCCGCGCGAAAGGAGCCCAGAATGCCAGCAGGAGTGCTGGACACCAGGCAAACAATCCGAACCGCGGGTCGAAAAAATTCGCCCATACGAGGGATAGCGACGGCCAGTCGAAACCGCGGTATCCGCGGGACGTGGGAGCGGTCGGGGCCATGTAGAGCTGGGGCGGCCGGAGAGGCGATCCAAACGCCCACGCCTGATAAATAGCGAGCGCGGCGAAGGCCGGAAAAAGACCGGCTGCAAATGCCGACATCGTTCGCACTCTCTGACCCGCAGGGCACCCCGCGGAACGAAACCAGACATACAAAGCGGTCACGACGATGACGACAAGACCGCTGTAATCGCACAAGATCGCATAACCGGCAAGTAACCCGGCAGTCAACGCCCGCCACCGCGCAAGAGGGCGGCCGTCCGGATCCCAGAGAAGCAGCAGCGCGGTAAAGCCGGCATCGCCCACCAGCAGATTGTGGTTCAGATGGCCAATACGAAAAAGCACCGGCGTTCCGAGCCCATACACCAGAGCGCAACCGGCGGCGGACGCGGCCGGTAAGCCAATTTGCAGCAGCCGGGCGCAAAAATAAGCGGCTGTCGCGGCGGTTAACGGCGCCATTACAAGCGCGGCCGTCAGGAACGCGACCAGCAGGAAATAGAGACCGCGGCCCTCATCAAGCGTGCGCTGGAACATCACGCTGTCGGTATTGCGCCAGCCGGGGCGGGGCAAACGCTGGTTCCATTCGTCCACCCTCGCCAGCAGAGGCCTCAGCAACAAAAGAGGTATGGCGCCGGTGAGCGAGGCGCCAGGATTATTGTTGATAAACGCGCCGCCGCGGGGCCCGCGAAAAATGTCTTCCGTCCAGCCGACGTACCGCTCCACATTCAGGCTGCCGCTTTCGGCGAGAGCCAGAGCCGGAAAGTGCTCGCGAATGATGAAAGGCGTCCAGAAAAAAACGTAAACCAGCCAGCACGTCAGGAATACGCGCCACGGCAGAGCACGCCTTTGGCGAGCGGCTAGCGCCCGGCGTGGGATAGGGCCGACTTCTCCCGGCTCATGTACTGGTCGTAAATCCACGCGTAGGTTTTCTCAAGCCCGGCCCGGAGGGGGATATTGGGTTCCCAGCCCAGATATTCTCTGATGAGCGTGTTGTCGCTGTTGCGGCCTGCCACACCTTTGGGGGCGCCGAGGTCATAGTTCCGCTTCAGCTGGATCCCGGCGATATCTTCCACGATGTCTACCAGTTGATTCACCGAAACCATCTCGGACGATCCCAGATTTATGGGTTCAGGAACCGCCGCATCCATGATCATGTGAATGCCCGTGATGCAGTCGTCGATGTACATGAAGCTGCGGGTCTGCTGACCGCTTCCCCAGATCTCAATCCGATTGCTGCCAGTGACTTTCGCCTCAATCACTTTGCGGCAGATGGCGGCCGGGGCCTTCTCGCGGCCACCATCCCAGGTGCCGTTCGGCCCATACACGTTGTGGAACCGGGCCACGCGGGTCTCAGTCCCGTAATCCTCGTGGAAATGGCGGCACATTCTCTCGCTGAACAGCTTTTCCCAGCCGTAGCCGTCTTCCGCCATCGCCGGATAAGCATCCGCCTCTTTAAGGCCGGGATTATCGGCTTCGCGCTGCTTATCGGCGTTATAAACACACGCGGAGGAAGAATAAAAAAATTTCCCCACGCCAAATTCCTGCGACGCCTGGAGCAGATGCGTGTTGATCAGGACAGACAGCATGCAGAGCGCTTTGTTCTTCTCGATAAAGCCCATGCCGCCCATATTTGCCGCCAGATTATAAACTGTGTGCGCGCCCTTGCAGGCCTGCTTGCAGGTCTCTATCAGGTTGAGATCGAGGACGAGGTTCTCAACGTCGTCGAAAGTCTGATACCACTCCTCCATTGGTTTTACATCGACTGCGCGAATGTCGCCGCAGCCTTTCGAGCGAAGATCGGCCACCAGGGCGCCTCCGATAAATCCTCCAGCGCCCGCAACCAGTGTTATGTTGTTTTTCATTGATCGAGTGATTTGCTCCGAAAAGCTTCCAATCACGATATTTTAACAGGAGTCCATCCGGGGGCAGAGCGGACAATTCGTCCGTTCTGCCGGTGGCTGACGGTACACTGAAGCGGATGAGAGTCCCACCGATTCTCAGGGAACGCGCCATCATGCGTGGAATCGACTTGCATGGAACCCACGCGGATGGAATGGCGCGCGGTACGCGGCAAAGCTCAGGCGCCTTCGCGGCGTCGTGCCTGATCCACCTGGCGGTCATCGGGTGCCTGGTGGCTCTGGACCCGCCTCTTTTGCCCCTGCATGCGTCCCCGACGGTTTACGACCAGCTGATCAAGCCCGAAGAGAAGAAGCTCGTCTGGTATCCGGTAAAACAACTGCCGCGCATCGATCCCGTGGAGAAGATCGGAGACTCGGCCACACCCAGGGGAGAGGAAAAGCGGAACGAAGTCATCATAAGTCTCGACCCGGGCGCGGCGCGCGCTCGTCAGGTAGTTCTTCGAAACGACGTAAAAAAGGCATTGGAGAAAGAAACTCCCTCTCCGAATATGGTCGCCGTGAAGGCCCCGGCGCAGAAACTGCCCGCGCGAAAAGCCTTTCAGCCTCCGCCGATAGAAGCCCAGCCGCTGCGCAGGGCGAAGATGGTCGCCCCGCCCGAGCCGCCAATAGCGCCGCGTGCTCCGGCGGGCGCCGGTCTCGATACTTTGATCAGGGCGCTGCCAAACGTGCCAAAGATAAGACGCGGATTTGTGCCTCCCCCCGTCAGGCAGACTAAAGCAAAGTTAACGGAACCTTTAACAGATTTATCTGCCCCGGAGATTGAAACGGGTCCAGGCGTCGGCAGCCAGGTAGCGGGGGAAAACGCACTTGCAAAATCGGTGACGCGCCTGCCCAGCAGACCGTTTGTGGCGCCTTCGGCAGGAAAGGCCGCCACTGGTAAACCGTCCATGGCCCTACCCGATCCCGACGCTGGAACGGGTGGCGCGATCAGCGCGGCCGTCCTGAGTACATCGCCCCTCAACGATCTGCTGGCCCCGCTGCCCGATGGATTTCGCCGCGGAAATCTCTCGGCGGCTCCCACCGTTGGTCCGGCGTCCAGCGGCGCCGGAGGCCACGGCGGCCCGCAGGCTCCAGGCCTGGTTCTGCAGCCGGGAAATCTGGCGGCACTACCGCTGCCTACCGATATGGGCTCCCTTATCTATCAGGAGACCCGCGCCTCATCGCTGCGATTGACGCTCTCTGCGCCCCTTCGGCCTTCCTCGCGCACCATACCGCAGGCCATCGAGAACCGCTTCCGCGGCAGGACGGTTTATACCATGATCGTCGCCGCTCCCCGGCTGCCGATGTATGTAGGCGACTGGACGATGTGGTTTGCGGAGCGAAGCAACCCAGGAGGCGCGAATTCCCCGGTGCGAGCGCCTTTACCGGTACGAAAATTTGGACTGGCCGGGGCTCTTCCGGAGATCGGGCCTTCCGGGCGGATCCAGCTTTCGGCTATTATTCTAAGAAGTGGCCGGGTGGATGCGGTCGAGATCCTGGATAAATCCGGACTTTCGGACAAATCACCGCCAATTTCAAAACAGGCGGCAATTGCCGATTTCCGACACTGGCAATTCTCTCCGGCAATCCGAGACGGTCTTCCTGTAGACGTGGACGTGGTGATTGAGATTTCCTACCAGTAGTTCCAGTACCTTATTCATTGACAGCTGTCAGACAAATACGGCAAACTAGGTATTCATTCAGACAAATCTGACCGGTCCTGGGACAGAAATGGCGGAGCTTGTCTGATAACTGATTTTAATTACGAATTCTAAGAATTTCCACTTTAAGCGTATGTCAGTTCTCAAAGCTCGTAATCGTATCGTATATTTTCGCGTTTCTGAAGACGAGTTTCATGACTTCTCTGAAATGTGTCATGCCGCAAATGCACGTAGTCTATCGGACCTTGCGAGGTCGGCTATGCAGCGCATGCTGAAAGAGCAGAATGAAGGCGAACTCATTGTGGAACGATTGAAAAACTTCGATGAACTGATGTCCCGCGTCAATCAGAAGCTGATTGAGATGGGTGAGCTGATTCAGAAAAACACGCAGAATGGGCAGTCGCAATAGTGTCGAGAGAGCAAGCCGGAGTTGACATGAGAGTTCACAGACAAAGCAGAATGGCAGATTTCCGGGTAAACCAGCTGGTACTTTCGGGGTCGATTGCGCTTTTGCTGCTTGCGGTGAGCGCCGCGGCGCAGCAGCAGGTTCCCACCCCGCTGAATGGGGCATCACTCAATGGCACTCCGTTGGCGCCCATCGACCCTGCAGCCAGTGCGGGCCCGCAGTTTCGACTGAATTATGTGCTGAGTGTCAGCGATCAGATTCTGGTCCGGGCGTTTGAGGTCGATGAAATCAACGAAAAGGGTTTCCGGGTCGAATCGGACGGCACAATAACAATGCCTCTGATCGGAGTCGTAAAGGCCGCGGGTTTGACCGTGCAGGATCTCGAAGCCGATTTGACGACGAGGCTCAAGAAGTATGTAAAAGATCCGCACGTGTCGATCAGCGTTACGCAATTCCGAAGCGAGCCTGTATTCTTCGTGGGCGCATTCCAGAAGCCGGGTATCTACCCGCTCGATGGGCGCCGGACGCTGGTCGAAATGCTGACCATCGTGGGCGGACTACAGCCCAATGCGAGCCGCCGCATCACGATCACGCGCCGCCAGGACGCCGGCGTGCTGCCGCTGCCGAATGCCACAGTCGATACGGAGAACAAAGTCAGCTCGGCGGAAATCAATATTGGCAGTCTGCGGGATAACGTGAATCCGGCGGAGGATATCGTGCTCGCGCCCTACGACAAGATAACTGTCGAGCGCGCCGAACAAGTCTATACCCAGGGCGCAATCGCCCGTGTGGCCGCTTTCGACCTGGGAGAACGCGATTCCGTTTCTGTGCTCCAGGTCTTAACGCTTGCCGGCGGAATTACCGCGGACGCAGATGGAACAAAGGCCGAGATACTACGGCCGGTCTTGAATACCTCCCGCCGCGCGTCGATTCCGATCAATGTGACCAAGATTCTGGAGACCCGGGAGAATGACGTTCCGCTGCTTCCGAACGACATTCTTTATGTCCCTCACAGCAAGAGCGTCGTCAAACCGGTCCTGGCCAAAGTTGCCCTGGTCGGTGTTGCCATGATGACGAGTCTCATGTACCTGGCGTTTCGATAGAGCGACGCCTCCCGAGTTCAAATACGCATATGTCTCAGTATCCCCACAACGATTCGAACGGCGCGATTCACGGCGACAGCCCCTTGTCTCCTGAAATGTTTCGTCCGCTGCCCAACGGTTTCCGGGACGGCGCCGCCCCGGGCACTCCGGCGCCCGGCGGTTCCGTATGGGATTACGTCAAGCTCATCAAGCGAAGAAAGCTGGCGCTGGTGGCCGCCGCCCTGCTCGGTGGCATCGGTGGCGTTGTGTATTTGCTGGGGCAGAAGCCCGTGTACCAGGCGGCGACGACAATCGAGGTTCAGGGCTTCAACGAAGCGTTCATGGGCATGAATATGATCGATCCCCAGGCGGGATCCGGTATCTATTCGACGACCCAGGGGAACATCAACACCCAGCTGAGAATCATCGAGAGCGGTTCCGTTCGCGCTCCCGTCGTTGAAAGGCTGACGCGCGAGACCGCGCCGATGGTGGCGCCGACTCCGAACCGGTGGTTCGACAGGATTCGCAAGAAGTTGCAGCGGACGCCGCCCAATCCGCTTCGGGAGATGAAGGGGGGCCTGAACATGGCGACCGCCACATTAAAGGCCAAGTCGGTACTCGGGACGAGGATCATCGCCATTACCTGCGATTCCACCATTCCCGATATTGCGGCTAATTTCGTCAACACGATTGCGAGCGAGTATATCGCCCAGAGCACTCAGTTGCGGTCGACGAGCACGCAAAAGACTTCACAGTGGCTCGAGAGTCAGCTCGATGAAAACAAGATCAAGCTGGAACAGGCCGAAGGCCGCTTGCAGGATTTCATTAAGAAATCAGGCATTACCTTCACGGGTGACCAGGATACGCTCGCCAACAGCAAGCTGAGGCAGCTCACAGCCGACCTGGCTGGCATTCAGGCGGCCAGGATCAGCAAACAGTCGGCGTACGAGATGATCAAATCGAAGCCGATCGAATCGATTCCCGACATTCTGGGCGATGCCAATCTTCGGGCTTATCAGGCCAAGCTGGCCGATCTGCGTCGGGAGATGGCACAGCTGACTTCGACCTACACTCCGGAACATCCGAAAGTAAAAGCGATTCAGGCGCAGATCACGGAACTCCAAGGCACGTTCGAGAAGGAGCGCGGCAACGTGGTGCAGCGCATCGAAAACGATTACCTCGCTGCCAAACGCCAGGAAAATCTATTGATTTCGGCCTACAACGGTCAGGCGGGCGCTGTCGTGGCGCAGGCGGACAAAGCATCCGAATACGCGCTGCTGAAAAGAGAGGTTGATATTTACCGGCTGACGATGAATAACATGCTTCAGCAGGTGAATCAAGCCTCGGTCGTCTCGGCCGTACCGGCGAGTAACATCCGCGTGGTGGATACCGCGGGCCCGCCGGGATTTCCTTACAAGCCCGATCCCACGTACACTTTAGCTCTTTCTACATTCCTCGGATTAGCTGCGGGATTTGGCTTGATCGTGCTGCTGGAGGGCGCCTCCAAACGGAAATCGAGTCTTACCTTCGGAACGCCAGGCTATGCTTCCACCGTCCTCTTTATCCCCGAGCTGGGCGTGATTCCCTCCGCCCAGTTGGGAGATGAGTTGGGAGCCACCCCGCTTGCCCGATGGAAACGCGCAAGGCTGCCGGCTGCCCTGAACCCGGCTCAGGAGGCGCCGGAGACAAGCGTCGCCCTTTCGACCTGGGGACAAAAGCCCTCTCTCGTGGCAGAGTCTTTCCGGCTGACCCTGACCTCTCTGACGCTGATGAACCGGAACGGGGATCGACCGCGCATGCTGGTGGTTACGAGTCCGGGTCCCGGCGAAGGTAAGACCACGGTAGCCAGCAATATCGCCGCGGCGATGGCGGAATCCGGCCAGCAGGTGCTGCTGATCGATATGGATCTGCGGCGGCCGCAACTGCATAACATCTTCAACCTGACGAACGACCAGGGTTTTACCGACATGACCCGTAGCGGGGATTTGGGGAAGGTGGACCGAACGCACCCATTCATTTCCAGCACGACGATCCCGGGCGTTTTTGTGCTGCCCAGCGGATCCGTCGACCTGACGAAGATCAGCGAGCTGTTCCATTCACCGCGCGTGCCATCGCTGTTGAAGCAATTGAAACAATCCTTCGATACCGTAATTATCGACACGCCTCCCATGCTGCAATTTTCCGAAGCCCGGCTGGTGGCGAGCTTCTCGGATGGCGTGATTCTGGTGCTTCGATCGGGACAGACCAACCGCGACAGCGCACTCAGTGCGCGAGATCAGCTTTCCCGCGACGGAATAGCCGTCCTGGGGACGGTGCTGAACGACTGGCGGCCGCACAAAGGCGATATTAATCAATACGACGCTTACTACGGAAGCTATAAAAAGTATCAGGAAAAGGACCCCGCTTAGTCCCTTTTTGACCAGGGGAATCATCAAAATGTGTGGAATAGCAGGGCTGCTCCGGGATGGAGGCGTTTTACCGGGCGATCGTGAAGCAGTCGACCGCATGCTGGCCGCGCAGGTCCGGCGGGGGCCCGACGCTGAAGGAGTGTTTCACGGCACGGACGCCGTTCTGGGGCATCGCCGCCTCGCCATCATCGACTTATCCCCTCTGGGAAAACAGCCCATGGCCAATGAGGATGAGACGGTGTGGGTCACCTTTAACGGCGAGATTTACAACTATGTGGATCTTCGCGGCGACCTGGTCGCGGCTGGCCACGTATTCCGGTCTCACACCGACACCGAAGTACTCGTGCACGGTTACGAGCAATGGGGCATGGAAGGGCTGGTCGGGCGGCTGCGCGGCATGTTCGCGTTCGCCATTTACGATGTTCGCCGCGGGCTGATGCTGGCTCGCGACCGTCTGGGAATTAAGCCACTCTACTATCACACCAGCGGGGGCCAGGCAGCTGGTGGCCTTATCGCCTTCGCATCCGAAGTAAAAGCGCTGCTGCAGGGCGGATTGATTGCTGTGGAGCGGGACCGAAGTGCGCTCGCGGGGTTCCTGATCGCAGGCGCCGTGCCTTCACCGCTGACTACCATCAAGGGCGTTCGCTGCCTCGATGCGGGTCACTGGGCGGAATGGAAAAATGGTGCGCTGACCATCCGGAGATATTGGGATCTCAGCTCGGAACCCGCAGCAGATTCGCGCCCACATCCCGATGAACTCAAAGCTACCCTCGAAGACACGGTTCGGAGACATTTAATCAGCGACGTGCCGCTTGGAGTCTTCTTAAGCGGCGGAGTGGATTCGGCGGGGCTGGTTGCGCTCGCGAGCCGGCTGCGGCGCGAACAGGGCGATTCGCTCACCACCCTGACGGTGGTCTTCGATGAGCGCGAGTTCAGCGAAGCGGAGGCGGCGGCCGATATCGCACGGCACTTCAAAACGTCGCACCGCGAAATCCGAATCACCGGCGAAGACTTCAAACGGGACCTGCCCGCCTTCATCGCTGCGATGGATCAGCCGACAAACGACGGTGTGAACTCGTATTTCGTGAGCCGCGCGGCGCGTGAAGCCGGCCTCAAAGTCGTTCTTTCCGGACTCGGCGGCGACGAGATTTTCCTTGGTTATAAGCATCACCGGTGGCTGCGGCACCAGGCTCTGGCAACCAATTGTCCGGGGCCGATTCGTTCCGTCCTCGCGCAGGCGGGCAATCAATGGGGAGCGTGGCGCGGGCGCGATAACTGGAAGCGAATGGCGTGGCTGAAAGCCGGCGCCTCGAGCGACCGCCTCTATCTGACGATGCGGGGTTTCTTCGCTCCCGACCAGGTTGCACGCCTGATGGACATGACCCGCACCGAAATCGATGCGGTAGTCGGAGAGCACTTCGGGAGTGTGCCAAAAGGACACGCCTCCGGTTCCAATGCAGTGAACTATCTGGAAATGAAGCGCTATCTTCACGACCAGTTATTGCGCGACACAGACGTCTTCAGCATGGCGCACTCGATTGAGGCGCGGGTCCCTTACATGGACCACGTCCTCGTGGACGAGATGTGGCGGGTTGCCCCCGAGTGGAAGATAGAAAAGGGGATAAACAAGCCTCTGCTGGTGAGAGCTGTTAACGACCCCGCCGTGCTCAGGGCTGCGACTGCTCCGAAACGTGGATTCACTTTCCCCATGGCGCGCTGGATGAAGACGCAGGCACCGGAAATGCGGGAAATCGCCGAGGCGGGGTCGCTGGCAAGAAGTGCCGTCCGCGATTGCTGGGCTGGCTTTTCCGAGGGCCGCGTGCATTGGTCGCGCGCATGGGCGTTGACCGTGCTGGGAGCTGCAAATTGAACTCGCCCGTCTCACGGTATTTTCGACTGGGACAGCCTGAGCCCGGATGCTTCCGGAAGCCGCACTCGGGCGGCTGACGGCGCGCAAGACATTGTCTGGCGGCCGGTGGTCGTCTGCCGGGCCGGGGGAGCATGATTCGTTTTGGACCCGGGACCGCCGCTACACCGCTCTTGTTCCAGATCGTATTGAAAACATCGTATTGAAAACATCGAAACCGTCCTACTGAAAATGTTAAAACGAACTTTATGACGCAGACAGATACCCTGCCTACCCTGCGCCTCGGCCCCACACGGGGCTTTCTAAAACTGAACCTGTCTGAAGTCTGGCTTTACCGGGAACTGCTTTATTTTCTTGTCTGGCGCGACATCAAGGTGCGGTATAAACAGACCGCGCTCGGAGCCGCGTGGGCGGTGCTGCAGCCGGTAATGACCATGATCGTCTTCAGCATATTTTTCGGCCGCCTGGCGAAGGTACCGTCGGACGGAATACCCTACCCGGTGTTTGCTTATACCGCGCTGCTGCCCTGGCAGTTATTCGCGTTTGCGCTGACGGAATCGAGCAACAGCCTGGTGGGAAGCCAGAATCTGATTACCAAAGTCTATTTTCCGCGGCTGGTGATCCCGCTGGCATCGGTGCTCGCGGGCCTGGTCGACTTCGCCATATCCTTCGTGGTGCTGCTGATTTTGATGGCCATTTATGGTATCCGGCCCACGGTTGCCGTTGTCTGGCTGCCGCTTTTCGTCCTGCTGGCGCTCGCCTCCGCTCTTTCGGTGGGGCTTTGGTTTTCGGCGCTTAATGTCAAATACCGGGATGTGCGATACACAATTCCCTTCCTCACACAGATCTGGATGTTTGCGACGCCTGTGGCTTATTCGAGCACCCTCGTGCCGCCGGAATGGAGGGCCTGGCTGGGTCTGAACCCGATGGCGGGCGTGGTAGAGGGATTTCGCTGGGCGCTTCTTGGAAAAGCCACAGGACCCGGTTTGATGCTTTGGATTTCAATAGTTGCCGTGGTACTTCTTCTCGTGGGTGGATTGATCTACTTCCGCCGCATGGAATCGACGTTCGCCGATATTGCATGAAACGATCACAGGATAATAACGAGTTCGCCATTCGGGCGGAGGGGATTGGGAAGCGTTACAAGCTGGGTGCCCAGGAGCGTTACCGGACCCTGCGCGACACGCTTGTCGAGACGGCGACCGCGCCTTTCCGGATTTTCCAGCGGAGGCGCGGGCCAGACCCGGCGCGTGAGTTCTGGGCTCTGAAAGATATCTCATTTGACGTAAAACAGGGGGAAGTCGTAGGCATCATCGGCCGCAATGGCGCCGGCAAGAGCACACTGCTCAAAATCCTGTCGCGCATTACGGAACCGACCGAAGGGGAGGCGGTGATTCACGGACGGATCGGATCGCTTCTCGAAGTGGGGACCGGCTTTCATCCGGAGCTCAGCGGACGGGAAAATATTTACCTGAACGGCGCGATCCTCGGCATGAGGAAGGCGGAGATCCAGTCGAAGTTCGATGACATTGTCGCCTTTGCCGAAGTGGAACGGTTCATCGATACTCCGGTCAAACACTATTCGAGTGGCATGTACACCCGGCTCGCCTTCGCCGTGGCAGCGCACCTCGAGCCCGAAATACTGGTGATCGACGAAGTGCTGGCGGTAGGCGATCTCGCGTTCCAGAAAAAATGTCTGGGCAAGATGCGCGAAGTAGCCAACACAGGACGCACTGTGCTGTTCGTCAGTCATAACATGACGGCGGTTCGCAGCCTGTGCAGCCGCGTGGTCTGGCTGCAGCAGGGAACCGTGAATCGCATCGGTAAGGTGGGCGAGGTGGTGGGCGAGTATCTTAGTTCTTCGGGCGCGGCGGTGATGCAGCTCGAATGGCCCAACCCGGATGAGGCTCCGGGCGACGATCAGGTCCGGTTGAGCAGGGTGTCGGTCAAAGCCACGCACGACGACGGCTCAGGCATGGTGAATGTGGCTACGGCCCTCACTGTGGAAGTCTGCTACTGGAATTTCACGCCGGACGTGATTCTGAACGTGAGCCTCGAAGTCTACAGCGTGGAAGAGGTTTGCCTGTTCGCGTCGTTCGATACGCCGCGGCCGCGTCCACAGGGTTTGATCCGCTCCCTTTGCGAAATTCCAGCGAATTTTCTGAACGATACTATGTATCAAATTAAGGTTCTGCTGGTCAGGGATGCTGGAACTATCCTGCTGAAACATGAGGGCCTGACGGTCGAAGTGAATGACGTTGAGCGCGATGTGCCTTACTACGGGAAGTGGGTGGGTATCTGCCGTCCCACGCTTCGCTGGTCTTCGGAAGTTCTCACGGAGTTGCCTGAGGTGACAAATGTCGCAGCAGCATTCTGAGGCCCTGGTGCGGGCCGGCGGAACGACACCGCCTCCGGCGCGCCAGATTCTGGTGCTGGGCGGTGGCGCGCTGGCGGCTGAACTATACGCGCCGGCCGTGATGCGGCTGGGCTGGGAAAAGCACATGTTGTTTGTGGATGTTTCCCAGCACTCGATCGACACTCTGCGCAAAGCTTTTCCGACCCTTCGCACGAGGGTGGCTGGCTACGCCGATCTGATCCGGGACCCGGAATTCACAAAGGAATTTCAGGGCGCTGTGATCGCGCTGCCGAACTTCCTTCACGAACACGCCGTAACGGCCTGCCTCGAAGCAGGCCTCGACGTGCTTTGCGAAAAACCGCTGGCGCTCGATGCGGAGACCTGCCGGAGCCTGGCCGCGGTTGCCGAGCGCACGGGCCGCCAATTGGCGATTGCCATGGTGCGGCGTCTGATCCCCGCGGTGATCGCAATCAAGGACGCCCTGCGATCGGGATTGATTGGAGAACTGTCTTCTCTCGAAATCCAGCATGGCGGGCGCTTCCAGTGGCCCTCGGATTCCGGAGCTTATTTTCGGAAGGAAAATGGCGGCTTGCTGGTCAATATGGGCGTTCACTATCTCGATATGATCGAGGACTGGATCGGCCCTGTGGCTCCGGTTGCCTATCGCGACGATTTCGCCGGCGGGGCGGAAGCCAACTGCGAATACGAACTCGCGACTCCCCTCGGCGCTACAGTGCGGCTGAAGCTTTCGGTGACGGATAAGCTGGGTAATTTCGCCATTGTCACAGGGAATTTGGGCGAGATTCGCATGGATGTGGAGAAGTTCGACTCGTTCCTCTGGCAGGGAAAACGCCCGGATCTGACAGGCCAGCTGCATCCGTGCCAGCCTTTTTGGGTGGATGGGTGGCCGCTCGACTTTGTTTCGGGTTTCGCCCAGCAGTTTCTGGAATTTCAGGCGGTGACCGAGCGTGGCGTTCCCGTGCGGGTTTCGGCCTTCCAGGCCGGAGGGACACATGATCTGATCGACTGGGCGTATGCCAATCGGCAATCGATACTGCCGGTTGTAAAACGGACGTCCGCACGGCCAGTCCTCGATCCGGGAAAAACGACCGTTACTGGTGGCTCCGGGTTTGTAGGCGACAACCTGATTGAACGCCTGCACGCTCTGGGATTCGACGACATTATCGTGCCTGTGAGGTCTTACCGCAGCGGAGCCCGGGTGGCGCGGAACCGCGTGGAGAGGCGCCTGACCAACCTGCTCGACTACCAGAGCGTGGTGCAGTCTGTTGCCGGAAGCCGGTACGTTTTTCACCTTGCACATGGGGGCGATGCGAGCGACGGCGCCCGCGTCACGGTCGAGGGCACGAAGAACGTAGTGGAGGCGGCAATCGCGGAGGGAGCCGAAGTAGTGGTGGTGGTCAGCACGGCCACCGTATTCGGGCACCCCGACACGAATCGGCCGGTGGATGAAACCTTTCCCTTTCGGCCGGCTTTGGGAGATTACGGAAACAGCAAGGCCCGGGCGGAGAAATACTGCCTCGAGCGTGCAAAGACTTCGGGACGGACGCGTGTGGTCGTGATCAATCCGGGATCGATATATGGGCCCTGCGGCAGGCTGTTTACTATGATTCCGGCGCGCGCAGTGGGAGATGGCTATTTTAGCTGGATCGACGGCGGTGTCGGCAGGATGAATTACACCTACGTCGAAAATGTGGTGGACGCGCTGATTCTGGCCGCGGGCGCTGTCGCCGCACACGGGCAGAACTTCATCATTGCCGATGGCGTATGCACGTTCCGGGAGTTTTTCACGCCCCTTTTCGGCTCGAAAGCCGACCAGATTCCGTCGTACACGCGTCAGCAGGCGGCCGCGATCGCGAAAGCGTCGAAGCCAGGAATCCGCGATCTGATTCGTGCGTTAACGGGCCCGGATATTATGCGTGTGGTCAACGGCCTGCCCGTGATATCGACCGGCAAGAAGCTGATCGAGAAGCGTTTCAAAAACACGTACAAAAAGGCGCAGAAGGCGCGAACTTCTCTGCACGCGGCGCAGACCGGCCAACCGAAGGCAGCCGTGGGTGGACCCCCGCCGATGTGGTTCGTGGATATCTTCGGGCCATCGAAGACGGAATATTCTTCCCGCAAGGCGCACGAAATTCTGGGCTGGACCCCGCTGGTCTCGCTTGACGAGGGACTACATGCTTCCCGTCGATGGCTCGAAACCCTGGCGATATTCCCGCCAGAGGAGTCGCCGTCACCCGCGCCCATGGAAGCCGTCGTTACCAATAGCCACTGACCATGTCACTTCGCCGAACGGTAAAGAGGCTGGCGTATAAGTGGGTTCCCGGGCTCGCGGGAAAATTTCCATACTACGGCGCCACCGTCTATTTCCGGCCTTCTTCCGATATCTGGCCCATCTGGGTGAGCGAAGGCATTTACGAGCAAAGAATCCTCGCCCTGATGCTGGGCGTAATTCGTCCCGGAACGTGGTATTTCGATGTGGGGGCGAATATCGGCTTGATGTCGGTGCCGGTGCTGCATATGGTCCGCGAAGCAAACGTCGCGTCATTTGAGCCTTCGCGCAATTCGCGGACATATCTGAACCAGACCTGGGCATCGTCGCCCTACCGGGATCGGTGGAAGCTGATCGAGAAGGCCGTCAGCGACGCACCGGGTCACGTTGAATTCAACCTCTCCGCCGCCGCTCACGCCGGGTACGACGGTCTCAAGCCGACCTCGAGAACGGCGAGCGTCGCGACCGACACGGTGGAAGCAACTACGCTCGATGTTGAATGGATTGAGCTCGGCCGGCCTGCCGTCTCGTGCCTCAAGATGGATGTGGAGGGCGCGGAAATACAGGCGTTGCGCGGTGCGCAGGAGCTGATCGCCACTACCAGACCGTATATTTTTCTCGAATGGTATGAGAAAAATTTCCAGCACTTTGACTGCGCGGCCGATCAGATTCTGATCGAGGCGGAGCGGCTCGACTACGACCTTGTTTGTGTGGACAATCTTGCAGCGGTGCCGAGCCCGGCCATGCTGGCGCTGAACATGCGCTTGACGGCTTCGTTCGTGCTGGCGCCGCGAGAAAAAGGCGAACGGACAGCACGAACGGCGTTGAACCGTTTCCAGCAGGCGGACGCCGGGCTGCGGCCGGTTTCCGCGGCCTGAACCTTGGGAAATCCGAAAATATTAGTCTGGGGCGCGGGGGGCCATGCGGGGGTAGTCGAGGAGATTATCCGATTAAGCCAGAAATACGAAATGATCGGTTTTCTCGACGACTCGCCAACCGCGCAGGATTTCTTTCTGGGCCTTCCGGTCTTTCACGATTTCCGGAGCCTCCAGGCCGGGCGACCGCTGCATGCGATCGTGGCGGTGGGCCACTGCCGCACCCGGCTCGAGATTGCAGAAACAGTGCAGCAGAACGGATGGATTCTGACCTCTGCCATTCATCCCCGCGCGGTAGTTTCTTCTAGTGCCGTTGTCGGCGATGGAACGGTGATCGCCGCGGGAGCGGTCGTGAATCCCGGTAGCGCACTGGGAACCAGCGTCATTGTAAATACGGGAGCCACCGTCGACCACGACTGCCGGATCGCCGACGGAGTTCATATCGGCCCTGGCGTGCACATGGGCGGCGCTGCTGTGGTAGGAAAAGGCACGTGGCTCGGTATCGGCGCGATCGTTAAAGACCGGGTTACGATCGGGCAGGGTGTGGTGATCGGCGCGGGGGCCGTCGTTTTGCGCGATATCCCGGACTACGTAATGGCTTACGGCGTCCCGGCAAAACCGGTGAAGGAGCTACGGCCCTGAAAAGGACCGATTCTTAAAATGAAACAGAAGAACAGCTTTGCCGACCTTGCCATTGCAGGTGGCGCAAAGGCATTCTCCGAGACCCTGCACGTGGGGCGGCCCAACATAGGGAATCGCGAAGTGCTGCTCGAACGCATTCAGGGCGTGATCGACAGTAAATGGCTGTCCAACAACGGCCCGAGAGTTCAGGAATTTGAGCGGGAAGTCGAGCGGCTGCTGGGCGTGCGGCATTTCATCGCGATGTGCAACGGGACCATTGCACTGGAGATCGCAATCCGCGCCGCTGGATTCGAGGGCGAGGTAATTCTGCCGTCGTGGACATTTGTCGCGACTCCGCATTCTTTGCAATGGCAGGCGATCACGCCGGTGTTCTGCGACATCGATCCGGAGACGCATAACATCGATCCGAAACAGATCGAAAAGCTGATTACCCCCCGAACCACCGGCATCATCGGCGTACACGTGTGGGGGCGGCCCTGCAATGTGGAAGCGCTTGAAGAAATCGCGCAGCGGCGCGGTCTTGGACTGCTTTACGATTCCGCGCACGCATTCGGTTGCTCCGCCCGCGGGAAGATGATTGGAAACTTCGGCCAGGCGGAGATCTTCAGCTTTCATGCGACCAAATTTCTGAATACCTTCGAAGGCGGCGCGGTCGCGACCAACGACGACGGTCTTGCGCAGCGCATCCGCCTCATGAAGAACTTCGGCTTCGCCGGCTACGACAACGTCATCTACCCGGGCACCAACGGCAAGATGACCGAGATGTCG
Source organism: Terriglobia bacterium (assembly GCA_040003745.1). Lineage (GTDB taxonomy): Bacteria > Acidobacteriota > Terriglobia > Bryobacterales > Bryobacteraceae > BOG-234. The sequence continues at coordinate 3,223 of JBDUBZ010000007.1, read as the reverse complement.
GCCGTTATGGGCTTGACTGGCCTCGAAAGCCTTGATGACTTTATCGCGGTGAACCGCCGCAACCACGCGCTCTATTCCACGCTGCTGGGCGGCCTTCCCGGCGTGAAGATGGTCGAATACGACACTGCCGAGAAATGTAACTACCAGTATGTGGTGTGTGAAGTCGAAGAAGCCGCCGCGGGGCTCAACCGCGATGAGCTGATCTCCGTCTGCCAGGCGGAAAATATTCTGGCGCGCCGCTATTTCTATCCGGGCGCTCACCGGATGGAACCTTACCGGTCCTTTTTCCCGAATGCGCACCTGATGCTGCCGCGAACCACTGAGGTGGCCAGCCGCGTCCTGGTGCTGCCCACCGGAACGCAGGTCGAAGAATCGGATGTGGCGGCGATCTGCAACATCCTGAAGCTCGCCCTTGCGAACCCGGCCGGCGTCAGAAGCAGGATTGCGCCGCCCGCCCAAACTGAAGGAGCCGAATGTCTGGAAGCGGCGGCACGCTGACAGATTCACCGCTGGTCAGTTTTGTGGTGCTCTGCTACAAGACCGAGCAGTATGTCGGGGATTGCATCGAGAGCATCCTCAGAATCAAAACGGACGTGCCGTTTGAAATTGTGGCGCTCGACGATCATTCACCGGACAATACCTTTGGCGTGCTGAGCAGCTTCACGGACCCCCGCCTGCGCGTGATCCGCAATGACGAAAACATGGGCCACGCGCGATCGATCGGAGTTGCGTTCCGCGCTGCCCGCGGAAAATATGTGGCTCGCATCGATTCCGACGACCGCTACCGGCCGGAATTTCTGGACCGTACACTGCCGATTTTCGAGAAGTATCCGGATGTCGGGATGGTCTATGCCGATGCCTCGCTGATCGGACCCACCGGCATACAGACAGCGCCAAATTCGGATACCCACCATAAGGGACAGGACTTCAAAGGCTGTGAACTGATCGAGCTGCTGGAACTGAACTTCATCTGTGCGCCGACCATCATTGCCCGCCGGGATTGCTTTTTGCGCCTGCTGCCGGTGCCGGAGCATCTCGCCTTCCACGACTGGTATTTCACGGTGGGCATCAGCCGGGAAATGGAGTTCTATTACATCAACTCCGTGCTGGCGGATTACCGCGTCCATCCGGGCAATATGCATGCGCGAACGGTCCTCGACAAGACCGAAGAGCGATCGATTTTCTGGTTCCTCGATCATGTCTATTCCACGCCGGAGCGGCTGCCGGAGCTTGAAGCCCGCAAGATGCGAGGGAAGAAGCGGATCTATGGGCGGCATTACGTCACGTATGGAGACAAATACTTCGGCGCATCCATGAATGCGGACGCGCGACGCTGCTACATCCAGGCGCTGAAATGGCAGCCCGGCTTTCTTCGTTCCCCGGGGTTCCTGCGGAGACTGGGCGCGACCCTGGTGGGCCGCAGCCGCTACGAAAAAGCGAAAGCTCTGGCCCGTGGTCTGTCCGCCCGGTCCAGAGCCGTGAAGGCCGCCTGAAGCGCGTATGCGAATTCTTCACGTTCCCTATTCGTATTACCCGGATCCGGCGGGCGGGACGGAGATTTATGTGCACGCTCTTGCCAACTGGCAGCGCACCTTTGGCTGTGAAGTTGCCGTCGCCGCACCGGAGAAGTCAGACAGGCGCTACGATCACGACGGAGTCGACGTCTGGCGCTTCGGTGTGGCGGCCAATCCCGCGCTTGGTGAACTCTATGGAGAGGGCGACAAGACGGCCGCCGCTGGCTTTGCGAAGATCCTCGACGAGTGCCGGCCCGACATTTTGCATCTGCACGCTTTTACCGGAGCGGTGTCGGTGCTGCTGGCGGAGGAGGCGGAACGGCGGAGCATCCCGGTGTTTTTCAACTACCATACTCCGACTGTCAGTTGCGCCAGAGGTACTTTGCTGCGCTGGGGATCTGAAATCTGCGATGGCGATCTGAAAAACAATCCCTGCGCCGCGTGCACGCTCAATGGCTATGGAGTCTCGCGCACTGCGGCATCGATGGTTTCCTGGCTGCCCCTGGCTGCGTCCCGCAAGCTTGGCGATATGGGTCTTAGTGGAGGCATATGGACCGCAGCCCGAATGCCCGAGCTGGTCGATACGCGCATCCGGGCGTTTCACCGGCTGATGCGGATTTCACGCCGTGTTTTCGCGCTCTGTGAATGGACGAAGAGCCTGCTGACGCGGAACGGCGTGCCCGCCGAAAAAATAACGTTGTGCCGCCAGGGCATCAGCTGGCAGCCGCTTCCACCCCGCGCGGATCGGGACCACGGTCTGCCATTGCGCGTCGCTTTCCTCGGCCGCTTCGATCCCACCAAAGGTACTCATCTTCTGGTGCAGGCGTTGAGACAAAATCGCGACCTGCCAATCCGGCTCGACCTTTATGGCGTGCGGCAGCTCGAAGGCGGGGATCGATACGCCGCACTCATTCAGACCGCGATGGGGGACGATTCGCGTATCCGGCTGCTGCCTCCCATCCCGGGCAATGAGGTTGTTCCGCTTCTGCGCGGTTACGAGCTGCTGGCCGTCCCTTCGCAATGGCTTGAGACCGGCCCGCTGGTGGTTCTGGAAGCTTTTGCGGCGGGCACGCCGGTCCTGGGATCGGACCTGGGCGGGATTGCCGAACTGGTGCGCGACGGCGTCGATGGTGTGCTGGTTAAGCATCGAGACTCGGCGGCCGCGTGGGCCGAAGCACTTTCGATGTTGTGCGCGAACCCGGACATGCTGACTTCTCTGCGGGCCGGAATCCGCACCCCCCGGCATACGCGCGATGTCGCCCTCGAAATGATTCCCCTGTACGAAATGGCGGCGGGGAGCCGCAAAACGACGGTATGCCAGTGATTGACGATTTTGTCCGGACGCTTCGGCCCGCTCCTGTGGCTACCATGGTGGCCCGGGTGCTCGGCCTCAGCAAAAGGCGAACGATCGAGACGCGGTATGGCAGGTTTTCGGTCAATCCGATGTCGCGGTTCGGACACAAGCTCTCGACTCTCGGGGAATACGAACCTTCCACAACCGCGGTGCTGACGCGGTATCTGGAGCCGGGCGGCACGTTCATCGACATGGGGGCGAACGAAGGCTATTTCAGTGTGATCGGCTCCGGGCTGGTGGGACCGCGAGGCAGGGTTTTTGCGGTTGAGCCGCAGGCGCGATTGCAAAGCGTGCTCAAAGCCAATTTTGCCCTCAACGACAGCCATAATGTGGAACTGATCGACGCGGTCATTTC
>JBDUBZ010000192.1:0-7767 GCA_040003745.1 Terriglobia bacterium | reverse complement strand
GAACTGATGGAAACCACCGGCTGGGACAATTACGGCACGGAATCGGGCAATCCGAAATGCGCGAACTGCATGGTTCACAGCGGCTATGAAGCCACCGCCGTACACGATCAGTTCGGCAGCTGGAAAGGCTTCCTGAATACGGTGCGCGGGCAGTTCTCGCGATATCGCGATGCAGACGCTCTGCGGATGCTCAATGAGCCCGTGAAGCCTGTCCATGCACCAGCGGGTCTCGTGCAGTTGACGATGCATGAGAACGACAAGGTTGGCGTATGAATGTAGAAGAGCTTGAAGTCGTACCCGGCTTTGAGCACGAAGTTCTGCAGGGCCGGGTCTGGGAAAACGCTACAGATGAGGAACTGCGCGAAGGTCTGGAGAAAGCGTTCGATTACCGCGGCGATGTGACGCTCAACCTGCGCAACGGCGCCACGGTCGACGGCTACATCTTCGACCGCCGCACCGGGGCGACATTGCAGGATTCCTGCGTGCGTCTTTTCCCGCGCAACGACCCGAATAAGGTTACAATTCCGTACTCCGAAATCGCCGGTCTGACCTTCAGCGGGCGCGATACCGCGGCAGGCAGGAGCTGGGAAGCCTGGCTGAAGAAATACTGGGAAAAGAAACAGGCGGGCGAGAAGGATATCGAGCTCAAGCCGGAATCGCTCGATTAGTGGGCCGGATCTCCATTCAGTTCGCCCACCACTCCTTGTTCATTTTTTTCTAAGACCTTTGGCCAGCAGAGCCCGGGTCTGCGCAGGATCGGCCAGCAGCAAATAAACCAGGCCGAAGGGGACCAGAGTCGCAATCGCCATTTCAACCGGGTGTGGCCCAATCGGCGCGAATACCTTTACGGCCAGTGCCAACACCGCGGCCAGCACAGCCACAATCCACAAGCGCGTCAAATAAGCCACGCCCACGGGTTCCGATCCAATCCGGCGCGCCAGTGCCCGGCGCAGCAGCACGAACTCGACCCATCCACTCACACCCGCCGAAGCCGTCAATCCGGGAATCCCCCACTGCGGACTTACGCCCAGCCACCCCGGCAGCCAACGCACGCAAAGGTACCCCAGCGCCGTGGTCAGCGCGATCCTGATAATGGCGAACCGCAGCGGCGTGCGCGTGTCTTTCAGCGCGTAAAAGGTCGATGAATAAAGCCGTCCCTGCGTGGACGCAAGCAGCCCCACACCGGACCCGGCCAGTATGCCCCAGCCCCAGAGTGTGTCCGCGCGGGTAAACAAGCCCGATTGATAAATCGCACCAATGATCTGGTCCCCCAACGCGAGGAACGCCACCGCCGAGGGAATCACCAGAAAGGTGATCCGCCGCAGCCCAGCCGCCAGCCGCTTGCGCAGATAGGCCGCCACTTCGGCATCCTCGCCGATCGCCCGCGACATCTCCGGCAGTTCGGAGGCCGAGACGGACATCCCGAACAGGCTCACTGGCAGGATAGAGACATTCGAAGCGACGGCGAGCATGTTCAAGCCACCATGCACAGGGGTCGCGAGCATGGAATCGATAAACCCGCTGATCTGCACCACGCCGCGGCTGAGAAACACGGGGCCGAAATTCCGGATAACGGTGCGGACACTCGCCAGCTGAGTGAAAAAGCCAACGCGCAACTGCGGGATCAGAGTCAACGCGACCGGCAATTGCACGACCAATTGCAGCGCGCTGCCGATCACGTAAGCGATCGCGAGAACGCGCGTAAGGCCCTCTTCACTGGTGCGCGGACCGAACCAGAACAGCGCAACCAGCATCGCCAGGTTCAGCACCACGCCCACGCTGTAGGAAAGGAAAAACCGCCTATGGCTGTTGAGCACTCCGAGGCACCATGCCGAGATCACAAGCAGGCCTACGCCCGGAAATACCATGCGCACAAGCTCGATGGTCAGTTGGCGCTTGGGCCCGTCGAAGCCGTACCCGATCACGTCCACCAGCACTGGAGTCGCGAGCATCCCGAGCAGGACCAATACAGAAGTGACCAGCGACAGAATGGCCAGCACAGCGCCGGCTACCCGTCCCGCCTCTTCCTCTTCACCGCGCGCCAGCAGGCCCGCATACACAGGGATGAACGACGCCGAAAGCACGCCTTCGCCAAACAGATTCTGCAGGAAATTTGGAATGCGCAGAGCGAGACGAAATGCGTCCGCCGTATCGGATCTGCCACCCAGGTAGTGCGCGACATAGCGATCGCGAACAAAGCCCGAAAGACGGCTCAGAAGGATGCCGGCGGCAACCAGACTGGCCGCCCCACGCCGCTGAGCCATTACTTCTCCAGCAGGAAGTTGCCCACAACCATAGCGTCGATGCCGGAGGAATAGAAACTGCGCACGGCATCGCGCGGCGTGCAGACCAGCGGCTCGCCGAAAAGGTTGAATGAAGTGTTGAACAAAATCGGCAGCCCCGATTCTTTGCCGAATGCATGCAGCAACTGCCAGTAAAGCGGATTGTCTTCCTTCGAAACGGTATGCACACGAACCAGCGAGCCGCTCAGAATCGCGCCCCGCAGCTGGTCTTTATACTGATCGCGCACACGGCCCACCGTAGCGAGATGCCGCGCATTAGCGCCCGTCTCGAAGTATTCCGCGGCGATCTCCGCGGGCACCGACGCCGCAAACTTGCGCGACGACTCGCGGTGCTTGATAAACGTGTTCAGATTTTCGGTCGAGTACGGATCGCGTGGTGACGCCAGAATACTCCGGTTTCCCAGAGCGCGCGGGCCGAATTCCATGCGCCCCTGCATCCAGGCCACAATCCGGCTGCTCATCAACAGGCGCACGGCGGACGCCATCAGATCGGGCACGGCGGGAATGATCTGGAAGCGCAGCTTGCAATTTTCGAGCGTTTGCTTGATCTCGTCCATCGTGAACGAAGGGCCTAGTGCATAGCTGCCGTCGGCGACGCGCGCATTGGACGAACTCACGTCATGCCAGACCTGCAGCGCCGCTCCCAGCGCGGTGCCCGCATTGCCGGCGGCGGGCTGTGCGAAGACGCCCTTGTGACGCCCCGAATTTTCGAGCGCCGAAACCAGCAGCGCATTCCACGCGACGCCGCCCGCCAGACACACGTTTTCGGCATTGCCCGCCAGCCGTTCCACGTAAGCTTCGAGCGCCTTCTGCATACTGGCGGCAATATCGGCCCGCGCGCCGGTGAACTCGGCCGCCTCGAAGCTTTTCTCACCGTTGAGGATGGCGCCGAACGCGTCCGCGTACCGGGGCGTTCCCGTGGCCGACAGCCACTGCACGCGGTGCTCATCGGCACGTGCCTGCAAACCCAGCAACTCCGTCACCCGCCCGTACAACTCCCCTGCGGACTGCGGATAGAGGATCTCTTCCTCGAGTGTCAGCCTGTTGCCTTCCCCCCGCCATTTCGCGCCGCAGCGCAGGTCGCCCACGGCATCGAGCGTAATCACCGTGGCGTGATCGAACGGCGATGCCAGATAAGCGGATGCCGCGTGAGCCGCATGATGATCGATCGACACCCTCCGCGCCGAAGGAAACGCCCGCAGCGCCATCGGTAACGCCGAACCCAGCGGCAAAGGACGCGCCAGCGCCACATAATCCACCTGGGCAGCTTCAATGCCGCCCATGCGAAGGCAGGCGGCAATTGCGGCCTCGGGAAATCGCCCCCGCTCGGCGCGCCGGGTCAGCTTGCTCTCTTCCACGGCGGCCGTAATTTTGCCGTCCTGAATGAGCGCCGCCGCGGCATCTCCTAAAACCCCGCCTATTCCAAGGATGTTCATGACTTCGGCTGCGTCCCCCGCTTCTCGATTTTTGCCCACGTGTCGCGCAAAGGCACGGTCCGGTTGAAAACGGGCTTCCCCGGCCGTGAATCCGGGTCCACGCAGAAATAACCCAGCCTCTCGAATTGATAAAAAGCACTCACCGGCGGGTCGTTCAGCGCGGGCTCGAGCCGGCAGTTCACCAGTACCTCAAGTGAATCCGCATTCAGTTCCGTGCCATCCGGAGTCTCGCTCAGAAACAGAGGCTCATACACGCGAACCTCAGTCTGAACGGCATGCGCGGCCGAGACCCAGTGGATGGTGGATTTCACCTTCCTGCCATCGGGAGCGTTGCCGCCGCGCGTCTCCGGATCGTAGCTGCAATGGATCTCTGCGACCTCGCCCTTGTCGTCTTTCACCACGCCCGTGCAGGTGATGAGATACCCCCAGCGCAGCCGCACTTCTTTACCCGGAGAAAGCCGGTAATACTTGGGCGGCGGAACCTCGCGGAAGTCATCCTGCTCGATATAAATCACGCGTGAGAACGGCACCTTGCGCGTACCGGCCGCGGGGTCCTCGGGGTTGTTGACCGCTTCCATCTCTTCGGCCTGGCCTTCTGGATAGTTATCGATCACCACACGGAGCGGCCGCAAAACCGCCATCATGCGCGGCGCGCGTTTGTTGAGATCTTCGCGAACGAAATGCTCCAGCAGGCCAATCTCAATGGTCCCGTTGGTTTTCGAAACGCCGATCGCCCCACAGAAATTGCGAATCGCTTCAGGCGTATAGCCGCGCCGGCGAATACCGGAAAGCGTTGGCATGCGCGGATCATCCCAACCGCGCACCTGTCCGCTTTCCACCAAACCCAGCAGCTTGCGCTTGCTCAGCAGCGTGTGTGTCAGGTTGAGGCGGTCAAACTCGATCTGCCGCGGATGATAGATCCCCAGTTGTTCCACGTACCAGTCGTAAAGCGGCCTGTGATCTTCGAATTCCAGCGTGCAGATCGAATGCGTGATGCCCTCGATAGAATCCGACTGCCCGTGCGCAAAGTCATACATCGGATAGATGCGCCATTTATCGCCGGTGCGATGGTGCGTCGCGCGCAGGATCCGGTACATCACGGGATCGCGCATATTCAGGTTGGTCGACGCCATGTCGATCTTCGCTCGCACCGTCCGCGAGCCATCGGGAAATTCGCCCGCGCGCATGCGCTCGATCAGATCCAGATTCTCTTCCACGGAACGCCCGCGACAGGGGCTCGGCATGCCAGGCTCCGTAAGCGTGCCCCGATACTGCCGCATCTCCTCCGCCGAAAGATCGCATACATACGCCTTGCCCGCGCGAATTAACTGCAGCGCCCAGGCATAAAGCTGATCGAAATAATCGGAGGCGTAAAACAGGCGGCCTTCCCAGTCGAACCCCAGCCAGCGCAGGTTATCGATGATGGAATCGACATATTCCTGCTCCTCCTTCTCGGGATTCGTATCGTCGAAACGCAGGTTCGTTTTCCCGCCGAATTCGGCAGCCAGTCCAAAGTTCAGACAAATCGATTTGGCATGCCCGATATGCAGATAGCCGTTCGGCTCCGGTGGAAATCGGGTATGTACCCGGCCGCCGAATTTATTCGTTTCGAGGTCCCTGAGCACAATATCGCGAACGAAGTTGGATGAAACCGGAGTCATAGGAGGATTCAATTAGAGTTTCGCAATCGCCTGTTCAATGCGCTCGAGGCACGTTTCGCGCCCCAGCGCTTCGAGCGTGCCGAATAATGGCGGCGCGGTCTTGCGGCCGCACACCGCCACCCGCACCGGTTCAAACATCTGGCCGGCTTTGATGCCCAGCCTTTCAGCCGCTGCGCGCAGGGCGGCTTCGAGCCCATCGTGTGTGAACTCCGCGCTGGCCAGCGTTTCACGCGCCTCCACCAAAGCACGCCGGGCCATTTCGGCATCGCCCTTCTTTGGGATCAGCTCGGTGGCATCGTAAGGGGGCAGTTCCTTCACAAAGAAGAAATCCGCCACCGTGCGTACGTCGTTCAGCAGGTGAATACGCTCGCGAATCAGCGGTGTGATCAGCCTCATCTTCTCCGGGCCGGCATCCACAAGCGGACTGAGCAGCGCGGCCAGTTCGTCCACCGGCAGGCTGCGGATGTGCTCCGCATTCAGCCACAGCGCCTTGGGGTCGAACGGATTCTCCTCCGTAAAATTGACCACCGCATTGCTGCGGTTCACGCCTTCAAACGAAAATGCCTGCACCAGTTCGTCGAGCGATAGCTTCTCGCGATCATCCTTGGGCGACCACCCCAGCAGACACAGAAAATTGATAAATGCCGCCGGCAGGAACCCGGCATCCCGATACGTTGTAATCGAAACCACAGGGCCATGTTTGCGCTTGGAAAGCTTGCTGCCATCCGGAGCCATCAGCAGCGGCAGATGTGCAAACTGCGGCATCTCAACCCCAGCCGCTTCAAAAATGAGGATGTGCTTGAAGGTGTTCGGCAGATGTTCCTGCCCCCGCACGATATGGCTGATGCGAAGATCGGCATCGTCGGCACAGGACGCCAGATGATACGTGGGCGCGCCACTGCTGCGTAGAAGGGCGAAATCCTCAATGTCTTCCGTGGATTTCGACTGCTCGCCATAAACGCTGTCCGTAAACCGGACCGCGTCGCCGCCGCCGCGGGGAACCTTGAAACGCAGCACGAACTTTTCGCCCGCCGCTGCCCGGCGATCGCTCTCATCGCGCGAAATCTCGCGCTGTCCGGGGTTCGAAAGCCACGTCCCTCCGGCGTGGTGCTCCTCCGCGCCTTCCGCCGCGGCGGGAGTGAAATCCCTATACGCCAGGCCCTTCTCAAATATCGCCCACGCCAGCTTTTCGTGCAGCGCCAGACGATCCGACTGCCGGTACTGCTCATCCCACGAAAGCCCCAGCCATTCCAGCCCCTCATGAATGGACCGGAGCGACTGCTCGGTATTCCGTTCCAGATCGGTGTCGTCAATGCGCAGGATCATAGTGCCGCTCTGATGCCGCGCATAAAGCCAGTTCAGGATGAAGGTTCTCGCGCCCCCAATGTGCAGATAGCCCGTGGGAGAGGGCGCGAATCGGACTCGGACCATGAAATTGCAGTATAGCGGCGTGCCTCTCCGCCACTTGCCTGCCTGCGATATGTTACAAACATTGGAAAGACCTTGAGACTATTTCCCCGTGAAGAAAAGTTTTTCGACCTCCTGGAAGAACAGGCGGATCGAATTGTCGAGGCCTCCCGGCTGCTGAATGAGGGCATTCGCGGCTCTGCTCAGAGTCTGGCCAGAATGGCCGGCGAGATCAAACGGGTCGAGGTGGAGGCGGATCGCATTACTCATGCGCTTTTCACCCGCCTAAACCAGACCTTCGTCACGCCGCTCGACCCCGAAGATCTGCATAGCCTCGGGGCCGCGCTCGATGACGTTCTCGACTACATCGAGGACGCGGCGTTCCGCCTCACGGCCTATCGCGTGGACCCGGTTCCGGAGGGTGCTGCCGAGCTGACGGCCATCATTTATGCCTGCTGCGAGACTCTGCAGAAAGCTATCGCCAAGCTCAAAACAAGTGGAAACACACTTGACGATTGCATTGAGATCAACCGCCTTGAAAACCAGGCCGACGCACTGGTCCGGCAACTGGTGACGCGCCTTTTCGAAGAAGAAACCGACGCCATTACCCTGATCAAACACAAAGAAATTTACGAAGTTCTGGAAGCCACCACCGACCGCTGCGAAGACGTAGCGGACGTTCTCCAGACCATCGTTGTCAAAAACAGCTAAAGCGCGATGACCCCGCTCGCCTTCATCGTCATCGCGATTGCGCTGCTTTTCGATTTCATTAACGGCTTCCACGATTCGGCGAATTCCATCGCGACCATCGTTGCCACACGGGTTCTGCGGCCGCTTCAGGCAGTGTTGTGGGCGGTTCGACGATTTGTCGCGACATTACTGAATTATCAATGCTCGATGGCATGTACAGAGCCATCATCTCTTCGTCTGACGATGCTATCATTTCGAAAAGTCTAGACG
>JBDUBZ010000191.1:0-7782 GCA_040003745.1 Terriglobia bacterium | reverse complement strand
TCGGCGCTCACGGCGTGGCTGGCCGCCGGTCAGTTGATGTCCGCGGCGGCATGGCGGCCCGCACGGCTCTGGATTCTGCTCTCGCTGCTGCTGATCCCGGCGCAGGTCTTCGTGCTGACGAGACAGCCTTCGCCTGCCGAATGGGCCGGCGCGCTTGCCGGCGCCATCATTTTCTGCGTCTGGGGCGCCCGCCCCGCTGTTGCGTGGTTTTTTATCGCGATCCTGGTAGTCCGCGGACTGGCGCCCTTCCAGTTCACTCCCAGCGCCCAGCCCTTTACCTGGATTCCCTTTCAGGGCTTCCTCGAGACGAGTTGGCAGGCCGGCATCCGGTTCCTGCTCGAAAAGGTCTTCTACTACGGAGCCTGCATCTGGCTTCTGCAACGGCTCACCGCGCAATGGTGGCAATCGGTGGCGCTGACGAGCGCAGTGCTGCTGGCGATCGAAGTAGCCCAGCGCTGGCTGCCCGGACGCACGCCCGAGGTCACCGATCCCCTGCTCGCCATAGTGCTGGGAGTAGGGCTTTGGGCGCTGCGCGAATCGAAAGAGCGCCACGTAACACTTTCAAACCCCGATTGAAGATGCACCTTCCGTTGCTCCCCCCAGCTTTCCGCACAGTCGCTTCCCGCACAGTCGGTTGACTAAAAATTCCAGACGTAATAAAGTATGCATCCAAGGAGGCTGAACGAAATCTGCGAGAATTGCGCGCCCGGCCCGGCCTCTTGTTTATAGTCCGAGGGAGAGAATATATGATCGCCAGATTGAAGAACGCGTCCTGCGCCGCGGCGCTGCTTTCCCTGATCGCGCTGGGCTATACAACGAACGCGGCCGCCCAGGCCACAGCTACCATCGTAGGCACCATTAAGGACGTACAGGGCGCGGTCATCCCCGGCGCCGCGGTCACTCTCACCAGCGAAACCAGAGGCACAACCTTCTCCGGTAAGACGACCTCCACCGGAGACTTCATCTTTCCCAATATTCCTGGCGACACGTACACCCTCAGCGTTTCTACCTCCGGTTTCAAGAGGGCGGACCGCAAGGGAATTTTCGCGACGGACGGCGACCGCGTCGCCGTCCCGGTCGTCACGCTCGAAGTGGGGAATATCAATGAATCCGTCGAAGTAACTGCGGAAGCGCCGCTTATCCAGACCGCCACGGGCGAGCGATCCGCCACCATCGAGCAGCACGCCATTCAGAACATCCCGGTTTCAGGAACTTTTTTCGCGCAGATGGTGGCACTAACTCCCGGCGTGAACTCAACCAGCTCGAACGGCCCCACCCGCTCGGACAACACCGGCAACGTGGCCAGAACCAACTACATGCTGGACGGCGTCACATCGGTCAATACCGGTGGCAACCAGCCTGGCATCAGTCTGAACATGGACTCCATTGCTGAAGTCAAAGTACTCACCAACTCCTATCAGGCCGAGTACGGCCGTTCGAGCGGTCTCCAGGTCATCGGTATCACCAAGAGCGGCACCGACCACTTCCACGGTTCCCTGTATGATTTCGAGCAGCATTCCGGCTGGAACTCGAACAGCTGGGCCAACAGTCTGAACGGCGTCGCCAGACCCTACTCGCGCATCCGGAACTGGGGGGGCACGATCGGGGGTCCGGTCGGCAAGCCCGGCCATCAAAACAAGCTGTTCTGGTTTGTGTCGGAACAGGTGCAGCCCACCACAACCGGCGGCAACGTTAATTATTTCCGGGTACCCACCGCGCTCGAAAGACAGGGCAACTTCTCCCAGACGACCGATAACAACGGAAAACTGTTCAACACCATCACGGACCCGCAGGCGAATGCAACCTGCTCGGCAACCAGCATGGCTGGCTGCTTCTCTTCGGGCGGCGTGCTCGGTGTCATTCCTCAGTCCCGTCTGTATCCCCTTGGACAGGCCATCCTGAGCCACTACCCGGTCGCCAACGTCTCCGGTCTCAATTACAATCTGCAGACGGTAGCCCCCAGGGTGACGCAGACGAATTTTCAGAGTGTGATTCGCGGCGACTGGAATGCGTCTTCAAATCTGCGTATCAGCGGAAAGTACGCCGGACAGAATGCGATCGTCGTGCCCGTTGCCGGCTCCATTCCTGGTTTCAACGACAGAGTCACGCAGTTCCCCGCGCTCCTCGTGCCATCGGTTACGGTCGTTTACACGTTCACTCCCACCCTCATCTTCGAGGGCACCATCGGTTACACCCGTGGTAACCAGCTGGGCAGCGAGCCCATCAGCCCGGCCGCCAATCGCTGCAATTCACCCGAACTCTGCGCTTTTCCTTTCCTGTTCCCGAACGCCCAGAACGTGACTAAGGGTTCTTACCAGGAAAAGGTCCTGATTGGAGAAAATGCGCCTTACTTCAAGGACGGGCAGATGCTGCTGCAGCCCAACTACACGTGGGGCAGCCGTATCGCTAACGCTCCGCCCAATAATAATTACCCGCCGTTTGTGAACTGGCAGTATACCGTCGATTCGAACCTTGCAATGACGAAGATCTGGGGCACGCATACCTTCAAGGGCGGCTTCTCCTCGCAGACCAGCATGAAGGTTCAGAACCTCGGTACGCAAACTCTGGGCGTACTGCCTGTCGAGGGTGCTCTCAACTTCGGCCAGAACAGCAACAATCCGCTCGACTCCGGTTTCGGCTACTCCAACGCGGCCCTTGGTATTTTCCAGTCCTACGCCCAGCAGAGCGCCCTGGTCGAGGGCCGTTACGTTTACCACAACAACGACTTCTACATTCAGGACAACTGGAAACTTACCAGGAAGCTGACACTCGACATGGGACTGAGGTTCGTGCACAACGGTCCGCAGTACGACTCGCGCGGACAATTGTCCAACTTCTTTCCCGACAAGTGGCAGGCTGATCAGGCGCCTTTGCTCTTCACCCCCGGCTGCGCGGTGAGCGCGAATCCCTGCCCCTCCGCCAGTCGCGTGGCCATCAACCCACAGACCGGATCTTCGCTCGGTCTCGGTTCATCGTCGATCATCGGCAACATTGTCCCCAATACTGGAAATCTCCTGAACGGCATCATTCGGGCGGGGCAGGGTATCAATAAGGCCAACTACTCGGAACCCGCCCTCATCTACGGCCCGCGCTTCGGCGCCGCTTATGCTTTTTCGGACAAGATTGTTTTTCGCGGTGGGATTGGCTTGTTCTACGACCGTCCTCAGGGCGACGCCATCTATGGCCAGGTCGGCAATCCGCCCACCGGTCAGGCCGCGACGGTCTACAACTCCACTCTGCAGTCGGTCGCCGGGGGTTCAGCGACCGCCTACCAGGCCCCGCCGCAACTCGTCGTCTACAACTACAACGCGGCGGTTCCCGCTTCTTTTCAGTTCAACTTCGGAACGCAGGTGGTGCTGCCGTGGGCGGGGCTCGTTGACGTTTCCTACATCCAGACCAAAAATTACAACACCGTCGCCTGGGGCACCATCGGGACTCCGGGCGGTTACAGCCCCCTGGATCTGAACGCCCCCGACCTCGGAGCGGCGTATCTCCCCAAAAATCAGGATCCAACGCTGGGAACGAGCAGCGTTCCGGGCGCGACGGCGCTCACGACCAATCTGTTGCGCCCTTATCGCGGCCTTGGCGCAATTTACGACACGTGGCCCCGCTATAACGATCTCTACTCCGCGATTCAGGCCTCCTATAGGCGGCAATACCGCAACGGCATCAGCGGTGGGTTTAATTACACGCTTGGGTTGCGCAACACGGGAAATATGCTGACTCAGCCCATACTGACCCACACTTCGAGCGGCGCGGTTTCATTCAGCCCCGTCTATAGTCAGAACGAGAATGTGATTAATAACGTTGGCTTCCGTCGCCACACGCTGAAAGGGTTCCTGGTGTACGAACTGCCTAAAGCGCACAACCTTCCGAAGATCGCGGCCGCCGCTGTCAACGGCTGGCAGGTTTCGGTCGTCTACACGGGCGGCTCCGGAGCGCCTTACGATGTGACTTACAACTATGCATCGAACGGCTCGGCCGTAAACCTGACTGGCTCCCCGCAGTATCTGGGACGTATCAAGGTCGGTAGCAATCCTGGTTCAGGCTGCGGCACCCAATACGCACAGGTCAACGCGTCCGCGTTCTCAGGACCCACCTACAACAGTGTCGGGAATGAATCGGGCTCCAGCTTGTTCAACTACTGCTTCCTCAACATCACGGATATCGCTGTCAATCGCAGCTTCCGCCTGTTCTCCGAACAGCGCCGGTTCAGCTTCCGGCTGGATGCGTTCAACGTGTTCAACACGACCGTGATTAGCGCCGCCAGTACGACCATGCAGCTGGCTAATCCCACCGCGGGGTCGACGATCACCAACAACCAGTTCACTGCCGATGGCACTCTGAACAGCGCCCGCCTGACGCCGCTGACCGCCGGCTTCGGGGCGGCCACCGGAGCAATGCCGCGCCGCACCCTTCAGGCCCAGATCAGATTTACGTTCTGAAGGGCGGGCAGGCGCACGGCACTGTGAGCTATACAAGGTCGAAGGCCCCCGGTGGTCGGTTCTGTATGCGCTGCCGGCAGGCAGGGGATCGCGCGTCCTGAATCACGGCGAATCGCAGATCACATCGTGGCGTTCCGCCCGGACCAATTTCAATCCCCCGGCGCGCTCCGGCGGAGTAAACCGTCTTATCGGGCCTGACTCCAATACGCGGGCAGGCCCTTTTTTGTCTCCGCGATGATTTGACGAACGGTGGGGTCCGCCTCCTCCCACAATCTGCGGTAGAGATGGTCTTTAACTACCGCGGGCATGCCGTCAAACGCTTCCGAGTAAATCATGTAGCTGCAGGGGTATTTGAACATGCGCGTCTGTAAGTCGAAATCGCGCAGCGAGCGGCCCTTCGAATCCCGCGGACCTTGTTTAGAAAACTCTTCGGCGAAACCGGACGTGCCGGTGATGGGAGCCGTGAGTTTGGCCTCGTCGCGAAAGAGCATATACTGCAGCAGGTCTTCGGAGGCCGCCTCGATCCGGTGCTGAATGGCCGGGCGAATCTGGCCTTCGGGTTCGCCGACCGATTTGTTTAGCGTATCGTTTTCCATCATGGCGATTCGGGCTTCCCAGCCCACGCGGATCATCAGATTGTCCATGCGCGTCTGGTGTTCCAGGGTCATCAGCGCAACAATGTCGCTGTGCGGGCTGAGGTAAGCGCCGGTATCGATCCAGGGCTTCAGGTCGGTCACGTTACTGGTGGGTTCCGCCCCGTTGCCGCGATGAGTCTGAGTGCCGCTCGTGCCCGTTACATACCAGCCTCCCCAGCGCTCGGCGATCGGGCTTCGATGATCGGTGATGAAGCCGCCGGCGCTCAGAATGGGGTTGCCCGCGGCATCGGTGGTCACCGAACGGACCATCAGGCCCGGAATACCCATGGTCGCGCCCGATTGATGGCACTGCAGGCAGTCGTCGCGGCGTTCGAAGCGTGGCTTCGCGGCGCGCCCCTGATCGAGCGTATAAAAGACGATCCCCTGTTTCGGGTCGAGCGCGGCGAACTCCAGCAGGTCGCCGGTGCGGACGAATCCCACAGCCACGCTGTCATTGAAGTAGAGGGCGCGCGGTGTACGCGGGGCAATGCGGGGCGCCTGGAAACTGGTCTTCGAAAAGACGAGGATCTGCGATGCGGTAGACACGCCCAGTTCGCGCAGTGTGGAGCGCAGGTAGCCGAACTCGTCTTCGTAGCGCAGGCGGGTTTCACCCTTGTCGAGGCGCTTTTGCAGGCGGGCCACGGCATCGTCCAGAGGCGCCCTGGCATAGTCGATAGCGGGGTCGTTGAGCGGCATCATGAAAGAGCTGCTGAGGCCCGCTACCGCGATTCCCGCCGGGATGAGAAGGCCGAGAAGCTTACGCCGTGGCATGGCAGGCCGCTCCTTCACAAGTTGGTGTCGCTGAAAGGGATTCGATCGTGGTGGTGGCGAAAGCTTCTTCAATCGACTTGACCGCGTCATCGAGCTTGCGGTGCAGCGGACAGAGGTTTTCTCCATGCGCCTCGAGCCCCAGCGGACAGCTCTTAATGCGCTTCAGCGGATCCACCGCGTTAACGACTTTCAGTACCGTGATCTTCGCGGCCGGGCCAATGGCCTGAAAACCGCCCCCGCGGCCGCGCCGGCCGGAGATAAGGCCGGCCCGAACCAGCAAATTCAGCACCTTCGCCAGGTAATCGGGCGGGACTTTGGCTTCGGAAGAGAGTTCCTGCGCAGTCCGGCTGCGCTCAGGGCGGGTTGCCAGCGCGACCATGGCGCGAAGGGCGTATTCGGCAGTCTGCGAAAGCATGAACTTATTTTACTATAAACGGATAAAGATATCCAGTTATAGCGGACGCTCGGAACCTTGGCGTTCGGGCCATGCTGCCATACAGAAATCAGGCTTCCACTGACGATTAAATCGGGTTGGTCATCAGAATGCTCTAGTCAGACTGTTAAAACGTTGTATCCACCCTTGAAGGCGGCCCGTCCCTTGCAAGCGCGCAAGGCCGTTTCCTCCTGAGCCTGGAAACATGATTTTTACCCAAAAGGTGAAATCATACCGGGCTCCCCCAAAGTAACGCTTGAAACGATTCTGGTCGTTGACGATAATCCCGGCGTCCTCCAGGTGGTAGTCGCGATACTCGAATCTGCTGATTTCCGTGTTCTTTCGGCCAGGTGCGGTCCGGATGCCATCGAATTGGCCGGAAAAACCGAAGGAAGGATTGACCTTCTTCTCTCAGATGTGGAGATGCCGTCGATGTCCGGGCCGGAACTGGGGCAGGTATTAAAGAAGGCGAGACCCGACTTGCACGTAATGCTGATGTCCGGCGGCGGGATCGACGGAAATCTATTGGTCCTCAACTACGGCTGGGCTTATATTGCGAAGCCCTTTGTCGCCGGAAAGCTCGTTCAGATGGTCACCGACGTATTGCAAACCCCGGATCGATCGCAATTGGGCGATGAGTTCGATAGTCGCAAGGACAAGCATTCGTAAAGAACGCGGTAACAATGCAGCCAAATGGGCACGAAGATTCTTTCCCTCGAAAACTAAACGCCGAGCCGTTGTGCATCCTGAAGACGCAGTGGGATGAGCGGCGGCTGCACCGCAGGATTACGCGCTTCGTGGGGTCGGATGGCATGCTGTACGAATACATCGAGGGGGAGGGATGGTACGCAGTCGGAAAGGCATAGTTTCCCCGCGACCGGGAGCGCCTCCGCCCGAATCGATCAAGTACTCAACGCGCTCACAGCCCGTTTACCCGCTTTTTCTCTTTATTTGCAACAAAACTAAAAAAACCTGTCATTTCGCAATGCTAACGTCGAGCCGGAAGTACTTATCAGGAGATTTAATTCAATGCCCGACGCCCAAACCAGCACCGCCGAACTCGCGAAAGCTCTCCCCGAATTCCTGAATGCCGTCCGGAACCCTCACACTTTGCAGGTTGGCATCATGGACCGCACCGATCGTCCTCACTACGACAAGTTCTGCGACGCATCATTGGTTGCCTCAACCCCGCGAGCGCGCTCGAACGCCAGCTTGCCTGGACCATCGCCTCCGATTAGTGGCTGTGTTCATGCTTGATCCAATTGTCAGGCCTTATCCCCGCGTTGCCCATGGGAGGGCACGTGCCAGTGGTCGGCGCGTCCGCAACATCAGCTTCGAGGCGGAAAGCCGTAATCTGGAAATCGAGCAGCCGGTGACCCGGTCCGCCCAGACGGACGCCGGCTCGCACCACAACTCGGCCCCAGATGGGTTTGGTTTTTCAGAATTGCCGGGGGTGCCCGCCAAAACCGGAATCGAACCGCCCACTATGGCCCGAACC